>DEHT01000006.1:0-29699 GCA_002352045.1 Chitinophagaceae bacterium UBA2793
CGCCTGTGGCAATTCAATTCAGGCTGTAGCAATTTAATTCAGCATTCGACAATTCAATTCAGCCTGTTACAATTCAATTCAGCCTGTTGCAGTTCAATTCGCCTGTGGCAATTCAATTCAGCCTGTGGTAATTCAATTCAGGCTGTGGGAATTCAATTCGCCTGCGGCAATTCAATTCAGCCNNATTCAATTCAGCCTGTTGCAATTTATAAATTACCTCCAACTTTAGTTGGAGGATTACGAACCATAACTCAAATTGGCTTTAGCCAAATACATATCCTTTTCAAATTCTACATCTCTTTTAAAGTTACCAAACAGCATGCATTATTATGATATTCATTTCTTCCGGTTTTAGATTTTCCAAATTCGCCGTAAGTAAAAAAGCCAACCATTGGTGCATTCCATATATTTTGTACTCCATCTATTTCTTCCCGCATGGCAATGCCAAAGGATAAATACCTGCTTACACAGGAAAACATAAT
This sequence comes from Chitinophagaceae bacterium UBA2793, assembly GCA_002352045.1. Taxonomy (GTDB): domain Bacteria; phylum Bacteroidota; class Bacteroidia; order Chitinophagales; family Chitinophagaceae; genus Ferruginibacter. The sequence goes on from DEHT01000006.1 coordinate 483, forward strand.
AAGGGCATCGGCTTGCTGATGTTCATTGTTTTTAATTGTTTTACAATCGGCAACTACTTTATCCATTGAATCAAAATCGGGCGGCAGGGCAAATTTAATTTTTGAACCCAGTGGCACATTTCCCGAACAAATCAATGAACGATTTTCTTTATTTGCAAACATAGCAGTTCGGATAACGGGTTCTGCATTTTCTCTTTCCATTTGCAAAGGATAATACCATGAACTTAGAAATGTTACAATTTCCTTATCGCCTTCCTGTTTTATATCAACACCCAAAAAACTCATCAACATGTCCAGTGCCGGTTTGTCATCAATGGTATAGATAATATTATCTTCGCTTTTGGTTACCGTTTTTGTAGTGCCAATGGCGTTCCAGCCGCAGGTGGCAATGCCTCTTACATCAATTTTATCTTCATTCACAATGAGTGCAAGCAATGCATTGGCGCTGTTTTTATTATTTGTAAAAACATACGTGGCCTCCAATGCCAGGTCGTCTCCGGCTTTTGCGCCAAATAGGGTTACTTCGCCGTTTATTGTTCCTCCACTTTGTGTAATACCTTCTACCACTTGTTCGCCACCGAGGTCTATGCCGCCGGTGCAAATAATAAAGGCAGGATTCGTAAATATTTTTTTGCCGGTAACACCCAGTTTTTTTGCATCATCAAAAGCAACCTGTTTGCTTGTTTCAACAAATGCTATTTTAAAATAAGCCGGGTTCATATCTAGCAACATCATTGCAATACTTTCTTTTTCAATATCGCCATCAATAAATTCACCGGCAGTGGTTACACCAAATATCTGTATGTCTTTTTGGTTGAGCAAATGGCAAACAACTTCCCTGTTCTGTTTAACGGATATAAAAACAATGGCTAAAGTTGGCCTGAAACCATCCGCCATAGAATTTTCCAGTTCTTCTTTTATTATTTCTATTGATTTTCCTTTAATTGATTTTGCTTTCATGAATAATTAATTGCGAATGGTTAGTGTTTAATGGTTTAATTTGTATGCTGTGTATCATTATCAATTCAGCATTGTCAATTATTAATTTCTTTCATTGTTACCACACAACAGGTATTATTATGAAATTCATGCTTTCCTTTTTTTGATTTTCCAAATTCTCCATAGCAAAAGAACCCGATAAAAGGGGCATTCCAAATATTTTGTACTCTTTCTATTTCTTCGCTTGTCATTATACCAAATGATAAATACCGGCTGATACAGGAAAACATGATAACAGCATCGGCGCTGTTTTGATTTTCTGTCTGCAATTCGGCACATTCATTTACCACTGTATCAATCACATCAAAATCGGGTGGGAGAGAAAACCTCACTTTTGCCCCTGTGGGATAGGCCCGGCACAAATAATGGAATGGTCCTCGGCATTGCCGAGCATGGCCGTACGCATCACCGGGGATACTCCTTCTCGTTCTAATTGCAATGGATAATAAGCACCAAGATTAAAGACCATATTGGTGATGGGCTGATCATTCAAACTAAGCCCGAGGTATTTCATTCCAAGGTCTAAGGCCGGTTCACCATCAATGGTATAAACAATATTCTTGTCACTTTTTGTAACCGTTTTGGCAATACCAATGGCTTTCCATCCACAGGTTGCAACCCCTTCAAGATGGATTTTACTTTCATCAATTATGATAGCAACCAAACCATTAATACTCTTTTTACCATGCGTAAAAACAACAGGGCCGCTCAATTGTAAATCATCACCGGCCATACCCCCAAATATGGTTACATTTTGGCCCACACTATCTTCAATACCTTTAATAATTTCTTCGCCATCGGTTTGCACCCATCCGGCTGCAATGATAAATGCCGGTTTGGAAAAACTTTGTTTGCCCGTTTCTCCCAACTGCCGGGCAATTTCGAATGTGCTTTGTTGCCCTGATTCAAAGTAGGCCACCCTAAAATAATTCTTATTCATATCGAGCAGCATGATGGCAATACCGCCTTCCTGTATTTCGCTGCTGATAAATTCGCCGGAAGTGCTGCTGCCAAAAACTACTATTTCATTTTCGTGTAGTAATGAAGTAACAGCTTCTATATCTTGCTTAATGGATAAGAATACGATGGCCAGGGTGGGCTTGAAATTTCCGGTCATGCTTTGTTGCAATGCATCTTTTAGTTCTTCGGGGGATTGTCATTTGATTGATTTTGCCTGCATGATATTGTGTTTATTGTTAAATCCCTTCAGGGTTCAGTTATACTTTTTTGTTATTTCTGTTTAAAGCCTTCGGGATTTAGTTGTACTTTATTGTAACAATATATTTTCTACTTCCCCTATCAGCATTGTAACTCCACCGGTAGCAAAGTTTGCTAAATCTGCAGCAGTAGCTTTTCCTTCCTGCGAAGCCATGGTTTGCTGCATTTGTTCGGAACTGGAAAACAAAAGCTCCGCCATGCGGTAATAAGCCGCCTTGCTTCCATCTGGTGCAGCAATAAATTTCGTTAAACTCATTTTTGAAACACCGGGCATGGTATGTGCTAATAGAAGATGTGTTTCCGCATAATACGTTTCGAATGCCTTGATGTCTTTTGGGTGCCCGTAGAGGATAGTAACTTTTATCATTGTATTTAATGGTTAGTTATTAATGGTGAATTGTAAATGATTTTATTGATCTTCCTTAACAATTAACAATACACAATTATCAATTATTTACAATTCTTTTAGTGCTACACAGCAAGTGGTCAAATTATGCATCTCCAAATTGCCACCTGTTGCTCTTCCTAATTCTGCATTGCTGAACATACCTGCCATGGGTACATTCCATACATTTTTTACACCTTCCAATTCCTGGTTCATTAATGGCCCAAGCGACAGTATCCTTCCGGCGCAACTGAATACCACCAGCGCATCTGCTTCGGGCATTTCAGTGGCCTTTAAATTTTTAACCCCATTTACTACTTTTTCCATCACATCCCAATCGGGAGGAAGAGAGAACCTCACTTTTGAGCCTTGCGGCACAGAGCCGCTGGTGTAAAATGAACGGTCGTTCCAATCCACAACCAGCCCGGGTCGCATGATTGGGTCTCCTTTTTCTCGTTGCAATTGCAATGGAAAATTGGCTGCAATCTCTACCAGTAAATTAGTATTCTCAGGATTTACGCCTTCAAGGCCGCCGTATTTGGCAGTAATGTCGAGCACAGGAATATTATCAACGGTGTAAACATGATTGCCTTCACTTTTTGTAACTATTTTCTCCGTACCAACTGCCTTCCATCCACAGGTAGCCACTCCTTTTATTTCAACTTTGGTTTCATCGAGTGCGATGCATACCATAGCGTTGATACTGTCTTTTCCGTTGGTAAATACAAATGTTTCAGAAAATGTATAATCATCACCCGCAGCGCCGCCAAACGCATTTACATTGGGGCCTACAATATCCACTATGCCATATAAAATTTCTTCACCATCAGCCGAAGCATGACTGGTACCAATTAAAAATGCAGGAGTAGAAAATTTTTCCTGGGCTTTTTGTGCAATGCCCCTCGCAATTTCACGGTAATTTTTATCGGGATATTCTTCAAAATAGATTTTAAAATTATCTTTATTCATATCGAGTAGCAGAATAGCTGCCGAATTTTTCTCCGTTACTTCATCAATAAATTCTCCATTGGTAGTACAGCCGAAGATAGCAATGTCTTCTTTGTTCAATAGTTCACTGATGGCTTTCTTGTCCCGGCTTTTTGAAATAAAACAAATGGCCAATGTTGGTTTAAAACCATCTGACAAGCTTTGATGTAATGCTAGTTTTATTTCTTCAGTGGATTTTCCTTTGATTGATTTTGAGGTCATCTGATTGTTAATTGTGAATGGTTAATTGTAAACTGCTTTTCTTGTTTTGGCTGTTCAGATTATTGAAGTCAGCAATTTTCTTATTTCTGTAATATCTTGAAAAATTGNNGCTAATTTGTGAATGAAATCCGCTTTGCTTTCTGCCTGCTAAGATTCCCGAACCATTGCAACAATTGAAGTGCCACATCGCAATAACTGTTTGCTTAGAACAAATTCTCTCTTTTCAAGCTGCAGGTGTTGATACAATTTTATCACTCACAGTGCAAAAGCAAAAGTTTATGATTTAATAATACTCTCCTTCATAAGATTTAAATTTTTAATTGTTAATAGTGAATGGAGAAATATTCTATTTGTAGGTTAACCAAAATTTTCGATTAACAATTATTCGTAATTCATTTATTTTCCATCATTCACCATTAACAATTATTCACAATTCTTTCATTGTTACCCAGCAGCACATTGAGGAGTGAAAATGTTGTTTGCCATTTTTTGTTCTGCCAAATTCGCCATAGGTATAAAATCCGGCCATGGGAACATTCCAAACCTTTGCCAGGCCTTCATTCTCCAGCGTTGTTAATGGACCCAACACAGGCGGCCTTCCGGCGCAGGAAAAAATAAGCAGAGCATCTGGTTGACTTTCCAATGTATTTTTTACGGCAGTGGCTTCTGAAATAATTTCTTCTGAAATTTCAAAATCGGGTGGGGTTGTAAATTGAAATTCGGAGCCTTCTTCCATGTCAATATCCATCAGCAATGCATTGGTTTCTTTTTCAATTGATCGGGGCGATTTAATAACGGTTTCACCATCTTTTCGCTTTGCGATAAAAGGAAAATGAACAGATAAATCTTTGAAAATATCAAAGCTTTCATCTTCTGCTTTTTCCGACAGGCCAAGATATTTTAAATACATTTCGGCAGCAGGTTTATTATCTATGCTATATACTTTATTGCCTTCACTTTTTGTTACTTTTCGGATAATGCCCAAGGGCTTCCAACCATGAATAGCCATGCCTTGTAAAGAAATTTTTTCGCCGTTGAAAACTAAGGCAAGAATAGCATTTCCTGATTCTTTTTGATGGGTGAAGACGTAGCTGTTTTGGATGCCCCAGTCATCGCCACCCATACCGCCAAAAAACACACAGTCGTCGCCCAATTCCCTAACCAAAGTTTTTACTAATGTATCGCCATCAAAATAATGCCCGTTCGCATACACACCCGGACAAGTCAATAAGAATGTGGGTGATTTAAAATGCTGCTGAATTTTTTTAGCAATGAGTGAAGCTGCTTTATCAACAGCCTTGTTTTCTACTTCTTCTAATATTATAGAATAATGTTCACGGCTCATATCGGTTAGTAGTATTGCTATTTCACCATCGCTTTGATGATTATCAATAAACTCCCCGCAGGAAGTGCTTCCGAACACATCAATATTATACTGCTGCAATTCCTGCACAACTGATTGCCGGTTTTGCTTAACTGAAATAAACACAATAGCCAATGTGGGTTTGAACCCATCAGTCATGCTTTGTTGTAAAGCTGTTTTAATTTCTTCCGTTGATTTTCCTTTAATTGATTTTGCAGTCATAATGCTGAATGGTTAGTTTGAAAAATTTCCTTTGTCCACCTCTTTAATAAATTGAATTACTCCTGGGAAGAAATTATTCGGGTCATCAAATTGTGCACAATGGCCGCCGTTGGTGGTAAGGCTGCGCCCATGTTGAACTTGTTTCGACATCCATTCCATATATTTTGGATCCATTGTGTCGTGCTTTCCGCAAACCATCAAGGCAGGCACTTTAATGGTATTGAGTTTTTGCGAAATATCCCATCCTTTTAATGTAGCACCTGCTGTCATTCCAAACTCACTATACCCTTGCATATAAACATAAATATTAGGATTTAAATGTTTGAACGATCTGGTAACTGACTCAGGCCATTTTTCGATTGGCATTCTCAATACATGTTGTGGATAATAATGTTCCATTATAAGTTGGGTATATTTTGGATTGCTAAAATCGCCCTTTGCTTCCAGGTCCATTATTTCTTTGTAAACATCGGCGGGCATTTGCGGGCCTAATACTTCTTTGGCATATTTTTCATAAGCAGGTACGCTTGCCATCATATTAGAAACAATGAGCCCTTTTAAATTTTGTTGGTATTTCAACGCATATTCCATTGCCAGTAAACCTCCCCAGGATTGTCCTAAGAGATAAAAATTGGTACTATCTAATTTCAATGCTTTTCGAACCTGCTCTACTTCTTCAACAAAATGTTCAATAGTCCAAAGGCTGGAGTCGTTTGGTTTGTCGCTGTAATAAGAATCTAACTGGTCGTAATAAATGTATTCAATTTCTTCTTTGGGGAAATAGCCATCAAAGTTTTCAAAAAATTCATGGGTGCCTCCGGGTCCTCCATGAAGTAGCAGTACTTTTATTTTGGGATTGTTTCCCATTCGTTTTGTCCATACATTAAAGGTTCCTTTTGGGGTAATGATTGGAATCATTTTAATGCCACCGGTTGCCTGGTCGTCGCTATGGGAGTAGTCGAAATACGAAGATTTATTTTCTTTTGTTTTGACTTTGCATCCGGCAACTATTAAAAAGTGTACGACAATAAATAAAATTTTTGCGAAATTGTTTTGTTTCATTTTGATTTTATTTTAAGATTAATCAATTCGAAATTTCTTAGAATTATAAATTTTTAATACTGCGTTTCCATTAAGCAATTGGGTTCTTTTAAATAAGATTATTTTTGTTCATTGGCTTTTAAAACTCTCAGCATATTACCCCCCATTATTTTGTAAATATTTTTTTTGCTGTATCCTTTTTGTAGCAATGCTTTTGTAATCAACGGGTAACTGGTTACATCGTCCATTTGCTGTGGGGTAAATTCAATCCCATCAAAATCGGAGCCAATGCCTACATAATCAACCCCTACCAGGTTTATGATGTATTCAATATGTTTTATCAGCAATGATAGCGGTGGTCTTAAAGGCTCAATTTCGTTGCTATATTTTTTCACCAAAATATCACCGGCTACATATTCACTTAAACCGGTTTTCATAAGTGATGCAAATTCTTCTTTGTGATTATTGAGCAAAGCATCAAATTTTATTTCTGCCGTTGAGTCTAAAAATAAAGGATAAAAGTTTATTTGTGCAACGCCTCCATTTTTTGCAATGGCTTTTATTTGTTCATCATTTAGGTTGCGTCTATGCTTGCAAATATTATAAACAGAGCTATGCGAAGCAATTACCGGTTTGGTAGATAAATTAATTACATCCCAAAATGTTTGCTCGCCTACATGACTTATGTCAATCATCATTCCTAATTGATTCATGTGTTGTACAATTTTTTTGCCCAGTTCATTGAGGCCTTTTGGCTGTTGGTAACCGGGCTTTGTTTCATCGGCAGCACTACTTGCCCAATGGGTAGAATTGTTCCAAGTGAGCGTCATGTACCTGGTGCCTCTTTGAAAAAATGTATCGAGTTTTTTAAGATCGTCTTCAATTTGGTGGCCGCCTTCCACGCCAATCATTGCCGCAATTTTATGTTGTTTTACGGCCTTTAAAAGTTCTTTGCTGTTTTTAACTTTTACTATTTTATCGGGGTTACGTTTTATTACGGCATCCAATGTATCCATTTGTCGCATTGCATATTTGTATGGGTTCTTTTGATTACCATCGCTCCATACCGAAAAGAACTGCATATCCAATCCACCCTTTTTCAATCTGTTTAAATCGCTATGGGTTTTACCTGTTAAATCCTGGTCTATTACAAACTCTCTTTCCATTACTTTACTCAGTATATCATTGTGAGAGTCTATCAGCAATGCTTTTTTATGAACTTTTTGATAAGATTGTGCAGTTGCTAACTGGGCAAAAAATAACGCAAGCACTAAAAATTTACTTTTCATTTAAATTGTTTTTTTTGTTTATGCTTTTAAGAGATTTTTGATAAGAGATAAAATAAAAAAGATTTTAGGGAAGTCTGATAATTTTTTATAACAGCATGCCTTCGGCCTCCTCACTCACAAGTGATAGTAAAAAAGGAATTTTCATTTGGCATTGTTCGGGCAATGTTGCATAATGCATTCTATCTACATTTATTTTTTTGTTTTTGGAGCCATATAAAAAAATAGATGCAGGAGAATAGTGATATAGAAATGAACACACTTATTATTTCTTGTTTGCTCGACTGAGCTAATAGCCAAAGAATACCTACGGTAGCAAGAATAGGTGCTGTAATACCACCCGGCATTCTAAATGTTTTCTTATGTAATTCAATTGGTTTTTGTCGTAATTTAATACTTGCCAATACACTTCCCAGGTACAGCAGTAATATTGCGGCACTGGCAATAATGGCCAATTGTTTAAACCCTCCGGAGACTGATAAGATAAAACCGATAACAGCATAAACGAAAATTGCAATATGTGGGGTTGAAAATTTTGGGTGCACTTTTGCCAAAGCCTTAGGCATAAGCCCGTCTCTTGCAGATGCAAACATAACCCTGGGCATAGATAAAACTTCTCCACTTAGGGAGCCTACTATTGAAACGGCGGTAACAATTAATATTAACCACATTCCTGTTTTTCCCATCACTAAATTTGCTACTGATGTTAATGGAGCTGCTTTTTCTTTAGTCATTAAATCGCCGAAGGTGCCTTGTGTTATAGTTTGTATAGCTAAGTATAGTAGCAAAACAATGCTGATGCCTCCAAAAAGACCAAGTGGTACAGTTCGGGATGGATTTTTAATTTCGCCTCCGTTGATAAGGGAAGTTTCAAAACCCATAAATGCAAAAAAGAGTAAGAGCGATGCAGATCCAATATTGCTTAGGGTAGGAGATACTTCCCATTTTAAGTTGTGAGTTTCTACATGTGGTGCAGCCAGGCACACTAAAATAATTAACGGAATTAGTTTTGCAAAACTGGAAAGCATTGCAAATCGGATTCCATTTTTTACACTGCTTATGTTTAACCATGCAAGGCTTGTAAAAATGATTAAATGAAAAATGCCCCTATTTAATTCTATTCTCAGGGCAGGAAAAAATATTTGCAATGTATCGGCCAAAGCATTTGCCAAAGCTGCATCGGAAGCCATTGCGCCAAACAGGTAAATGTTTCCAGCCAAAAAGCCCGCATAAGGGCCAAAAGCTTTTTCAATATAGGTATAAGGGCCGCCACTAATAGTGGTTTGGCTGCCAAGTTCGGCAAAGCATAGGGCTATTAAAAATACAAGGGCTGCACATGTAAAATACGCTAAAATTGCAGTAGCTCCCAAATCTTCAGCAACCAAAGCCGGTAATGCAAAAATGCCTGAACCTACCATTACATTGATATTTGCCAGTGCCAGCGATACCGGAGTAATTTCTCTTTTAAGATTTTCGGTTGTGGGTATGCTACTCAAATTTTTAAATGTGTTTTGATGAATAATATCTACAACTATTTATTTCTTTTTTGATTAATAAGTTTAGTGAAATGCCGGCGTATTTTTTAGCAATTCTTCGTCGTTTAAAACAGATACTTGTTTATGTTGTTTATTAAAATTGATGAAGGTTAGAATAAGCCATGCTATAGCAAGTATTACAGAGAAGGCGAGGATAGCGTATTCCCAGCTATAATTTTTTTTCATGGGGCCCAAAAGTGCCGCACCTACTGCCCGGCCAAGGTTGCTCAGTGCCATGTATAAAGTGAATTGGGTGGCCGAAACCTTTTTCCAGCAACATTGCATAGCGGCGGCAAAAAATCCGATGGTAAAAAAAACGTAAAGAACCTGGTAAGCAACCATAAAACCGGTAATAAATAAATTGCTTTGCCAATATTTATTCATTAATACAAAAACAATATTGGATACTATCATTGCAAAAAAATAAATGTTCATCATTCGTCTTTTACCAAAACGGTCTATCAAAATTCCACCAATAAGCATTCCCCCAATACCACCCGTGAGGCTGGCACTTGCATATTGTTGAGCATAAGTTTCATTGGTCCATCCAAGTGCCTGTACTGTAAATACAGGCAACAAAGTATCGAGGTAGTTGAAGCTTATCATGGCTACAAAACCCACAGTGGCCAGTAGTAAACTATTTTTAAGTAAGAATACTTTTCCTAATGATTTCAGTAAACCTATCCAACTTGCCGACTGTAACAGATTATTTTCTGCTGCAATACAGCCTTTTGTCCATGGTACAACTTTTTCACCGGGCCTTTCTTTTAGGAAAAGCGGAACCAGCATTATTAAGCCAATGATAGTCGATAAGGAAAGTATAGCATATTGAAACCCGTAGTTGTTGAGCAACCAGGTGCCAATTGCCAGAGATGCAGATATGCCTGCAATTTTTGCTCCCCACATAAGGCCGTTGGCTCTTGCTTGCTGGCTTACCGGAATTACATCTACGGCCATTCCATCTGTAGCAACATCTTGCAATGCACCAAAGCTACTAACTACAAATACCGCCCACATCAACCAATTTAAATGATTAAGCGGGTCGGGAATCATAGACATTCCGGCAAAAGTGCATACCAGCCCAAATTGGCCAAATAATACCCAGGGTCTTCTTCTGCCCATTGGCAAAAAGCTGTACCTATCCATAAGGGGTGCTACAATAATTTTAAAACTCCAGGGCAATGCTGCCATGGCAACCAGGCCGCCAATTTCACCCGGGGTTTTTCCATGCATGGCCATCCATGCCGGCAGGCCATAAAAAAGCATCCCTTCGGGTATGCCTTGTGCTATGTATAAGGCTATAAAATTAAAATACCGCCAAAATGTATTTTCCGTTAATGCCGGTAATTTTTCTTTTTTTGAAAAAGAATTGTTTAGGATTGCTTTCATTTTAACGCCATTAAATGCCAGGCTGTAGATTATACGACCTGTATTGCTGAATTAATAATGGTGTTGAAGGCTGTGCGTTAGGATTTCTTTTGTATTGGTCTTCTAAAATTAAGGCTTTCCGTTTATAGACTAGTGCAATTTTTCTGCACTTTTTGAAATTTAAAATTGCTTATAAAAAGTTTACAAAAGAAAAGGAAGAAGTATATGAATAAAGCCAGAGGAAGTTTAAAGATAAATTTGAGGTAAGTTGAATGGCATTAAAAATGTAATCATTTAATTGATTACAACTGTTTTTGAAATATTCGTGCTGTCTGATTGCCTGAAATTTAAAATGTAAGTGCCAGTAACATTTGCACTGAAAGTATATTCTTTCTGCCTCACCGGCACATCCATGGTGCAAACGCAGCCTGTATATTGTTCAAATAGGATGATGTTAATTGTATTGCCCAATTGGGTTTCTTCTATTTTTTGAAATTGACCACAGCCATTTATCACCGGGAATCTTACAGTAAAATTGAGTGGCTGGTTTACATTACCGGTAGCAGGGCCATCAACAGTGATTACCTGGCTTTTGTTGGAAGAAATGCATTGAGGGTTTTCGTCGCATTTAGTACAGGAGAAAAAAGAGATTGCTGCAATTGCCAACAGCGTATTAAGGAATAATTGTTTTGTCATTGCCATATTTTAATACTCTTATGACTTATAGATTGCTGTGTTTGCTGCTTTGCAAAAAAAATATCCATTGGTAAACTAAAGAAAGAAATAGAGATCCCATTCTATACCGTCCAATCAATTACCCGGTTTTCCCATTCGGCTTTATAGGGAGCAGTTATTTTGATATAGTTATCGGTGTAACCTTCCATCATGCCATTTTTGTTGGTACTTTCAAAAAGTGTTTTGCGAGTGTTGCCTATATGTTGTTCGGTGAACATCTGCATTTTAGTATAACTAATGTTGCGAAGAATTTTATTGCGCTGATGGCGAATATTCATTGGCACCACCGGTTTTATAGAGAGCGCATGGGTATTATCTCTTTCAGAATAAGTAAATACATGCAGATAAGAAATATCCATCACTTGCAGAAATTGAGCGGTTTCATTAAAAAGTTCATCTGTTTCACCCGGGAATCCAACAATTACATCTACGCCAATACATGCGTGAGGCATCAATGTTTTTATCAGGCTCACTTTTTCTGCATACAATTCTCTTTTGTATCGGCGGCGCATGGCTCCTAAAACTTCGTTGCTGCCGCTTTGCAGTGGAATGTGAAAATGTGGCATAAAGCGTTTGCTGTTACTCACAAACTCAATCATATCGTTGCTTAGCAAATTGGGCTCAATAGATGAAATGCGATACCGATCTACACCTTCCAACTCATCCAATTCTTTTATTAAACTAAAAAAATCTTCTTCTCTTTTTTTGCCGCCATGCAAGCCTTTGCCAAAATCGCCCAGGTTGATGCCGGTTAACACAATTTCTTTTGCCCCACCTGCAGCAATATTTTTTACATTGTCTTTAATGTTTTCAATGCTATCGCTGCGGCTCATACCTCTTGCCTGGGGAATGGTGCAAAAACTGCAATTGTAATCGCATCCGTCCTGCACTTTTAAAAAAACACGGGTGCGTTCATTTATCGAATGAGAGGCGGTGAATGTATTTACATCTTCAATATCGCAACTGCATATTTTTGTTGCATCGTTGTTGCTGATATCTTTTAAATGTGCAGCAATATTGAACTTTTCGGCAGCCCCTAAAACCAGGTTTACACCGGGTATTTCAGCAATTTCCTTTGGCTTTAATTGTGCATAGCAACCGGTTATCACCACCATGGCTTCGGGTGCTTTTCTTTGTATGCGACGTACCAGTTGCCGGCATTCTTTGTCGGCATTGTCGGTAACGCTGCAAGTATTTATTACATATACATCGGCCACATCGTCAAAGTCTTTTTTTACGAATCCATCATTTTCCAGCATACGGCCAATTGCCGTTGTTTCGGAAAAATTAAGTTTACAGCCCAATGTATGTAATGCTACTGTGCGGTTCATGGGGCGCAAAGATACCAATATAGTTGCAAGTTGACAGTTGAAAATTGATAGTTGAAAGGTTTAGCTATTTTTTAGCCATAGAATGTTTATATATTTTTTGGCCATTTAACCAAAAGCCACATTAAACGAATTACCCTCCCCACTCTAAAAATGCCTCCCTAAAAATTTTAACCTGCCACAACTCGCTATTTTTGCAAAATGAATAAAAAGTATTTCCCCCTTATAGCTTTATTGGCAGCGGCGCTATTTTTATATTGGGTAAAAAACAATCAAAGAGGAGAAGCAAAACCTCCCCGGAATATTAATGTTGAAACAGAGGTAAACATTGATAATTTCAATCGCAGACCTTCAAAAATTATTTACAGCAAACATGCCCAATGCCGCATGGATTGCAGGCATATAAACGAAAATGAAGTAAAAGAAATTTTAGAAAACGGAGTAATCAATAAAAAAAGAATTGAAGTAAGCGCAAAGGGCACAAGCTACCCCCTGGAGGGAACTACAAGCGACGGGCAGAAAGTTAGAATTGTTTTTGCACCTAAAAACGATGGAACCGTGGTAGTGGTTACTGTAATAGATGTAGAAAATGAATATAAGTGCGATTGCAAATAGATTTATTAAACCAATAAGCACCGTTTAAATTATTTAACTGAAATAGTATTTTTATTATTGGTTATTTTTGTTAGTTAGTTCAACTATAGTTTAAAGAATTAAGTGTAATGAAAATAAAATCCCTCCTGGCTAAACCATTTGCCAGCTATATACATAAGCAGATAAAAAAAGGCATGACCACTGCTGTGCAGGATCAGCAGCATATTTTTCATCAACTAATAAAAACGGGTTTAAAAACGGAGTTTGGCAAAGACCACGATTTTGCAAATATTAAATCCTATGAAGATTTTGTTCAAAGAGTACCCATAAGAGATTACGAAGCATTTAAACTATATATAGAAAAGATAAAGGAGGGTAAGCATAACATACTATGGACAGGGCTACCCATTTATTTTGCCAAAACCAGTGGTACCACCAGCGGCGTAAAATATATTCCTATTACAAAAGATTCTATTCCCAATCATATTAATACGGCCCGCAATGCATTATTAAATTATATGACCGAAACAGGCAATCATGCATTTGCAGATGGAAAATTAATTTTTTTAAGTGGCTCGCCGGTACTCGAAAGAGTTGGTGGAATTCCTACCGGCAGGTTAAGTGGCATAGTAAATCATCATGTACCAAAGTATTTAAGGTCAAATCAACTGCCCGGCTACGAAACCAATTGTATTGAAGATTGGGAAGAAAAGTTAGAGAAAATAGTAGATGAAACCATTAACGAAGATATGACGCTGATTAGTGGTATTCCACCCTGGATGCAAATGTATTTTGATCGATTGCAGGAACGCAGCGGAAAAAAAATATGCGAATTGTTTCCCAATTTTAGTGTGATGGTGCAGGGCGGCGTAAACTATGAGCCTTACAAAGCAAAACTGCTCCACAGTATTGGAAAACCCATTGATACCATTGAACTGTTTCCGGCAAGCGAAGGTTTTTTCGCTTTTCAAGATAGCATGACCGAACCGGGGTTATTAATTAACAGCAATAGTGGTATTTTCTTTGAATTTATTCCGGTAGCAGAGTATGGGAAAGATAACGCAACACGACTGTCTTTAAAAGATGTAAAAGTAGGGGAGAACTACGCACTCATCATTAGCAGCAATGCCGGCTTATGGGGCTATAGTATGGGCGATACCGTAAAATTTGTATCTACCAACCCTTACCGGTTAATTGTAAGCGGACGCATTAAACATTATATCTCCGCATTTGGCGAACATGTAATTGGTGAAGAAGTGGAAAGCGCTTTACTAAAAGCCAGTAAAGATACAGGTGTGCATATACGTGAGTTTACGGTAGCTCCATTTATTGCTCAGCAAAATGGAAAAAGTTATCACGAGTGGTTTATAGAATTTGAAGAAACTCCTTCCGATATTCTTTCATTTGCACAAAAAATTGATGATAACCTTCGCCTTAAAAATGTGTATTACGACGATTTAATAAGCGGCAATATTTTAGCGCAATTAAAAATATCTATGGTGCAAAAAAATGGCTTTGCCGATTATATGAAAAGCATTGGTAAACTGGGCGGGCAAAACAAAGTGCCCAGGCTTAGCAACGACCGTGTAATTGCAAACGGACTGGAAGCATTTGTAAACAAAAATTAATGTTGAACATCAAACATAGAGCGAAAGTTTATTCAGTAAATTTTAAAAGCAAAAAATTATAAGATGAAAATAAGATTTCAGGCTAGTCCCCGGGAAACTGCTGCAATGGATACAAGCGCATTAAGGGATAATTTTTTACTTGAAAACCTGATGCAGCCGGGTAAGATTGAACTAATTTACTCTCATTACGATCGGATGATTGTAGGTGGTGCAGTGCCGGTAAATAAAAGTATTGAATTGCCTTTTGAAGAGGAGTTAAAAGCAGCCTATTTTTTAGAGCGGAGAGAAATGGGTATAATAAATGTTGCCGGTAACGGAAAAGTAACCGCCGATGGGGTTGACTATTCTTTAGAAAAACTTGAA
Organism: Chitinophagaceae bacterium UBA2793; assembly: GCA_002352045.1. Classification (GTDB taxonomy): domain Bacteria; phylum Bacteroidota; class Bacteroidia; order Chitinophagales; family Chitinophagaceae; genus Ferruginibacter. The sequence continues at coordinate 15,757 of DEHT01000006.1, forward strand.
TGTGTTTATCTTGGAAAAGGAACAAAGCAAGTAAGCTTTTCGAGCGACGATGCCAATGCTCCGGCTATTTTTTATATACTATGTGCTCCCGCTCATAAAGAGTATGAAAATAAAAAAATGTCTAAAGCAGAAGCTACTCCTGCAAAGTTGGGCGATATTTCAACTTCCAATAAGCGAACAATTTATAAATACATTCATAACGATGGAATACAAAGCTGCCAGTTGGTAATGGGGTTAACGGTTTTGGAACCCGGAAGTGTTTGGAATTCGGTTCCACCTCATACCCATACCCGCCGCATGGAAGCTTATTTTTATTTTGACCTCGATGCTGAACACCGGGTAATACATTTTATGGGAGAGCCACAGCAAACAAGACATATTGTAATGGCCAATCACCAGGCAGTGTTGTCGGCTCCATGGAGTATGCATTTTGGTGTAGGTACATCTAACTATGGATTTATTTGGGGCATGGCCGGCGAAAACAAAGAATTTTCAGATATGGATGCTGTTGCCATTCACGAGATACAATAATGCTATTTTTAATTTGAATAAAAGGAGCAAAGAATTTTTCTTTGCGTTTTTTATGTACATATATAAAGAACAAAGGCAGTTGCTAACAAAATTTTAATAATTGTTTAGCCTATTTATAAACGAAAGTGCTACATTTGCAGCAACAAATTATTAATACAAAGGTTGAAGCAGAACTATACATACTATTCTCCCGTTTCTACTGTAACAATGCCACTTCCCCGACGTGGTTGCTGATAGGCCGAGCATAACCATCTGCCCCTATCAGTGAAAAAATCCCCCGGACACAGCGCTTTTAGTGCTTTTTTTCTTGAATTTATTTTAATCATCTTTTTCAATCATAAGCATTGGAACATTTAGATATTATTATTCGTACTGCAACTTTTGCAGATGTTGATTACGCAACCATTATCACCAACGAAATGGAAGCAAGTGCCAAAGCTCGAGGCACCGGTATCGCAAAACGCTCCCCCGATTATATTGCCCTAAAAATGGAGGAAGGTAAAGCGGTGATTGCAGTTACCCAAAATGGCGACTGGGTTGGGTTTTGTTATATTGAGGCCTGGGGCGATGAAAAATATGTTGCCAATAGCGGGCTTATTGTAGCGCCTGCATTCAGAAAAACAGGTGTGGCTAAAAAAATTAAAGAAGCCATTTTTAAGCTTTCCAGAAAAAAATATCCCGAAGCTAAAATATTTGGTCTTACTACCGGTTTAGCAGTAATGAAAATTAACAGCGACCTGGGGTACGAACCCGTTACCTATAGTGAACTTACAGATGATGAACAGTTTTGGGCAGGATGTAAAAGCTGTATCAATTACGAAATATTAATGAGTAAAGACCGAAAAAATTGCATGTGTACAGCTATGTTGTACGACCCCAAAGATCATTACGAACCGGAAGAAACTGCACAGGATTTTAAAACGCACTCAAAGCTCTACGAACGATTTATGAAAATGAAGAAAAATAAAATGCTGCGGTTTATAATGAAAGCAAAAGGCGGTGGTGGAAATAAAATGGTATTCAGGCAAATGATGAGTTGGTTTAGCTAATATATAATCATAAGACAAGCATCTTAAAAATGGAAAAAATAAAAAAGATAAATAAGGATTCACTTCAAACAAATTTACAACCTGGTACCAAGGTAGTATTGGGCTTCAGCGGTGGATTAGACACTACATTTTGCGCTATCTATCTTACAAAAGAAAAAGGATTAGAAGTGCATTCCGTATTAGTGAACACCGGCGGCTTTAGTCCCGAAGAATTAAAAAACATAGAAGCTCATGCATATAAATTGGGAGTAACTTCTCACACTACTGTTGATGCCGTTCAAACGTATTACGATAGCATCGTAAAATACCTGGTATTTGGAAATGTATTAAAAAACAATACCTATCCATTAAGCGTAAGCGCCGAACGCCTGAGCCAGGCAATTAATATAGCCCAACATGCAAAAAAATTAGAAGCAGAAGCAGTTGTGCACGGCAGTACCGGTGCCGGAAACGACCAGGTGCGTTTTGATATGATTTTTAACAGCATGTTGCCCGGAGTTGAAATCATCACTCCAATAAGAGATATGAAATTGAGCAGAGAGGCCGAAGTGGATTACCTAAAAGCTCAACGGGTAGAAATGAATTTTGACAAATCGGTTTACTCCATCAATAAAGGACTTTGGGGTACGAGTGTGGGCGGTAAAGAAACATTGAAAAGCAATGGAACCCTTCCCGAAGAAGCTTGGCCTACGCAATTAAATCCTTCCTTGAAAGGCGAGCAGGTAAAACTTAGTTTTGAAAAAGGTGAATTGGTGAAAGTGAATGATAAATCATTTTCTCATCCTTCAATGGCCATTCAATATTTGCAAACTATGGCCGGCCCTTATGCCATCGGTAGAGATATACACATAGGCGACACCATTATCGGTATTAAGGGCAGGGTAGGCTTTGAGGCTGCGGCACCTATGGTAATTTTAAAATCACATCATGCATTAGAAAAGCATGTGCTTACCAAATGGCAATTAAATTTAAAAGACCAGCTGGCTCAGTTCTATGGAAACTGGCTGCACGAAGGACAAATAATGGATGCCTCAATGAGAGATATTGAAGCGTTTTTTATAAACAGTCAGCAAAGAGTAACCGGCGATGTTTTTGTGGATTTAATGCCTTATCGTTTTATGGTAGTAGGCATTGAATCGCCCTTTGATTTAATGAGCAGTAAATTTGGAAGCTATGGTGAAATGAACAATGGCTGGACCGGTGAAGATGTGAGAGGCTTCTCAAAAATTTTTGGAAACCAAAATAATATTTATCATTCCATAGTTTAAGGGCTAAAAAAAATAAGGCAAACTTTAAAATAAGTTTAAACCATATCAATTAAGTAATAATGAAAATAAAAGCAGGCATCATTGGCGGAGCAGGTTATACAGGTGGTGAGTTAATAAGAGTGTTGCTCAATCATCCAATTGTAGATATTGCTTTTGTTCAAAGCAAAAGTAATGTCGGCAATCCTTTAAGCAAAGTACACGAAGACCTGGTAGATGAAACGGATATGTTGTTTAGCGAGTCGCATCATTTTGATATTGATGTATTGTTTTTTTGTGCCGGACATGGCGAAGCAAAAAAATTTGTAACCACCAATACAATTCCTGCTTCTGTAAAGTTGATTGATATTGGCAACGACTTTAGGTTAAAGGAAGATGCAGAAGTTGGTGGCCGAAAATTTGTATATGGCCTTCCCGAACTAAACCGTACAGAAATAAAGCAAGCCGACAGTATTGCTAATCCCGGTTGTTTTGCCACCGCAATTCAGTTAGGCTTGTTGCCGCTTGCAAAAAATAATTTGTTGCAAAATATTTATGCCACGGGCATTACAGGTTCTACCGGTGCCGGGCAATCGCTTTCAGCCACTTCACATTTTAGCTGGCGTGCAAATAATATTCAGGCATATAAAACATTAACACATCAACACCTGGGCGAAATTGGTCAATCGCTCATACAATTGCAATCCAATGGAGAAATTGATCTCAGCTTTGTTCCCTGGAGAGGCGATTTTACAAGAGGTATTTTCATTAGCTCACAATTGGACTGTTACCTCAGTATAGAGGAGCTAACGGTTATGTATAACGAATATTATAAAAATCATCCTTTTGTAAGTGTAAGTAAAGAGCCCATCAGCATTAAGCAGGTAGTGAATACCAATAAAGCAGTTATTCAATTAGAAAAAGTGGGCGGCAAGCTGGTAGTACATTCTGCTATTGACAACCTGTTGAAAGGCGCCAGCGGACAGGCTGTTCAAAATATGAATTTACTTTTTGGGGTTGATGAAACAGCCGGGCTTAGATTGAAAGCTTCGGGGTTTTAATTAGTTGAGAGTTGAAAGTGGAAAGTTGAGAGTNNAAAGAAAAATTATTAATCTATCAGTTTATTAAATATGAATTTATTCGACGTTTATCCTTTGCAGGATGTAACTATAGTGAGAGCCGAAGGCTCATCAGTTTGGGACGATAAAGGCTGTGAGTACCTCGATTTGTATGGCGGGCATGCTGTAATTAGCATTGGTCATACCAATCCACATTGGGTAAAAAGAATAGAAGAACAATTACATAAAATATCTTTTTATTCCAACTCTATTAAAATTCCAATACAAAATGAATTAGCCAAAAAATTAGGCAAGGTTTCGGGTAAAGAAGATTATCAATTGTTCCTTTGTAACTCCGGTGCCGAAGCTAATGAGAATGCATTGAAACTGGCATCTTTTTATAATAGCAGAAAAAAAGTTATTGCTTTTAAAAAATCTTTTCATGGTCGCACTTCTTTGGCGGTAGCGGCAACCGATAATCCAAACATTGTAGCACCGGTAAACGAAACCAACAATATTTTATTTCTTCCACTTAATGACGACTTTGCGTTGAAAGGAGCTTTCAACAACCATCTTATTTCATCTGTAATAATTGAAGGCATTCAGGGCGTTGGCGGAATTAATGAAGCTACACCCGAATTTTTAAGAACCATTCGTACACTTTGCGATGAACACAATGCAGTGTTTATTGCCGATTCAGTTCAATGTGGTTATGGAAGAACCGGCCAATTTTATGCTCACGACATTGCAGGCGTTAATGCCGATATTTATACCATGGCAAAAGGCATGGGAAATGGATTTCCGGTGGCAGCCATTTCTATTGCTCCAAAGTTTACGGCTAAGCATTTTATGCTGGGCACTACATTTGGCGGTAATCATTTGGCTTGTTCGGCAGCTTTGGCTGTGTTGGAAGTAATGGAAGAACAACAATTGATGCAAAATGCTAAATCAATAGGCGCCTATTTAATTTCGGAACTAAAAAATATACCCGGAATTATAGCCGTTCGTGGTCGTGGATTGATGATAGGCATTGAATTGCCGGAAGATAAAAAGGAAGTGAAAAAAAATCTTTTGACCAGGCATAGCATTTTCACCGGTGAAGCAAAACCAAATGTAATAAGGCTTTTGCCGGCATTGAACATAGGTAAAACGGAGGCAGATAAATTTTTGTCGGCTTTAAAAGCAGAAATGCTGAAGGATTAATTCTTAAATACAAAAAAATTATTTTTTAAAATTAGCATAAAAATTGAAACAATTTATTTCTGTAGATGATGTACAAAGCATCCATTCATTGGTAACTCAGGCATTGGCATATAAGGCAAATCCCTTAAAGGATGCCGGTTTGGGGAATGGGAAAAAAATAGGCCTGTTGTTTTTAAATCCAAGTTTGCGTACAAGAGTTAGTACACAAGTAGCTGCAAAAAATCTTGGATTGGAAACCATTGTGTTTAACATAGATAAAGAAGGCTGGGTACTGGAGTTTGAAGAGGGAGCGGTAATGAATGGTTCTACGGTTGAGCATATTAAAGATGCGGCCCCGGCGCTGGGTAGTTATTTTGATATATTGTGTTTACGCAGCTTTCCATCTTTACAATCGAAGGAAGATGATTATGCCGAAACCATTATTCAGCAGTTTATAAAGTATGCGGGTGTGCCTGTAGTAAGCTTAGAGAGCGCTACTTTGCATCCATTGCAATCGCTTACAGATATAGTAACTATCAGTGAAGTGTTGAAAAGTTCTCAAACGAATGCAACTAAAAAACCAAAAGTGGTTTTAACCTGGGCGCCCCACATCAAAGCGCTACCTCAGTGTGTAGCCAATTCTTTTGCAGAATGGATGAATGCCTGGGGTGAAGCTGAGTTTGTAATTACACATCCCGAAGGATATGAACTGGATGAAAAATTTTCAAAGGGCGCAACTATTCTGCATCAGCAAAGTGAAGCTTTAAAAGATGCAGATTTTATTTACGTAAAAAACTGGAGTGCATATAATGATTATGGCTCCATGCCGGCAGTGAATGGAGATTGGATGTTGACCAATGAAAGATTGCAGCAAACAAATAATGCAAAAGTGATGCATTGCTTACCTGTAAGAAGAAATGTAGAATTGAGTGATGATATTTTAGATGGTGAAAACAGCATTGTAACACAGCAGGCAGGTAATAGGGTGTGGGCTGCACAAGCCGTAATTGCAACAATTTTGAATTCTAACAGCTAACGGCTATCAGCCAACAGTTTTACCCGAATGAATAAACTATACATTATAAAAATTGGCGGCAATATTATTGATGATGAAAATAAATTATCATCATTCCTTGACAAGTTTGCACAAATTGAGGGGGCGAAAATATTGGTGCATGGTGGTGGCAAGTTGGCTACAAAAGTTGCTGAAGCTATGGGTGTACCGCAGCAAATGATGGATGGCAGAAGAATTACCGATGCAGAAACCCTTAAGATTGTAACGATGGTGTATGCAGGTGCTATTAATAAAAATATTGTGGCTTCGTTACAGTCAAAAAATGTAAATGCACTTGGACTATCGGGTGCCGATGCCAATGTGATTTTAGCACATAAAAGAGTTCACCCAACCATTGATTATGGCTTTGCTGGTGATATAGATAAAGTTAATAGTAGTTTCATTGATTTACTTTTAAACCAGGGCATAAGCCTTGTATTTGCTCCAATTACTTTTGATGGTAAACAAACTCTTTTAAATACCAATGCCGATACGGTGGCACAGGAATTGGCAAAAGCAATGAGCAGCCATTACCATGTTTCATTAATTTATTGCTTTGAAAAAAACGGAGTATTATTAGATGCAACCGATGACGATTCGGTAATTAACCATGTTGACGAAGCAGCGTTTGCCGAAATGAAAGAAAAAGGAGCAGTATCTGCCGGTATGATTCCAAAATTGCAAAATGCTTTTGCTGCGTTGGATGCCGGTGTTCAATCAGTAGTAATTGGTCATGCAGATAATTTGCCACAGTTGGTAAATCAACAAGGAGGCACATTCATAAAAAAATGATAAGCAGTTTAGAAATATTAAGCAACGATGCGCTGCAATTATTACAATCTTTAATTGCCATTCCTTCTTTGAGCAAAAATGAAGATGGCACAGCAAATTGTATTGCAGCGTTTCTTGATAAAAAGAATATTCAATTTATACGCCAGGGGAATAATGTGTGGGCAATTAATAAAAATTTCGATACTAGTAAACCAGGGATCCTTCTCAATTCGCACCACGATACGGTTGCACCCAATTCAAAATATATTCGCAATCCTTTTTTGCCCCAAATTGAGGATGGTAAATTATACGGGCTGGGCAGTACCGATGCAGGAGCTTCCTTAGTTTGTTTAATTGCCGCCTTTATTTATTTCTATCAAAAGCAAGGCTTGCCTTACAATATAATTTTGGCCGCATCGGCCGAGGAAGAAATAAGTGGCAAAGATGGAATAGAAAGTTTGTTTGCAATACCCGAATTTAAAAATTGGTTTGCTCACAAAAATAGTTTTGCCATAGTAGGCGAACCTACCGAATTGCATTTGGCCATTGCCGAAAAAGGATTGCTGGTATTGGACTGTACTGCCGAAGGCAAAGCAGGCCATGCTGCAAGAAATGAAGGCGACAATGCCATTTACAAAGCCATGCAGGCAATGGAATGGTTTAAAAACTATCGGTTTCCAAAAATTTCTAAAACACTTGGCGAAGTAAAAATGACCGTTACTTCAATTGAAACCGAAAACAAGGCACACAATGTAGTGCCTGCTACCTGCAAGTTTGTGGTGGATATAAGGGTAACAGATGTTTATACACATGAAGAAATTTTGCAAATAATTCAAGCAAATGTTGATGTAGAAGTTTGTGCAAGGAGCACCAGGCTTCGTTCTTCTTTTATTCCGGTAGAACATCCAATAGTTCAAGCCGGGCTTGCATTGGGAAAAACCACTTATGGTTCGCCCACTGCATCGGACCAGGCATTGATTCCTTTGCCCGGTTTAAAATGCGGCCCGGGTTTTAGTGGCCAAAGCCATAGTGCCGATGAATTTATATCTGTACATTGGATAGATGATGCCATCACATTTTACATTAACTGGCTCAATTTATTTTTTCAAAATAAAAATGAAGTGCTGAACAATAACAACATCCAACAATAAAGAAATATACTTATGAAGTTGTGGCAAAAAAATACGGTAACCAGTAAAGCGGTTGAAAATTTTACGGTGGGGAAAGACAGGGAGTTCGATCTTATGCTGGCGCCTTTTGATGTGTTGGGCAATATTGCCCATGCAAAAATGTTGGCCACTATTGGATTGCTTACACAGGAAGAGGCAAATAATTTGTGCAAACAACTTTCTATCATTTATAAAAAAATAGAAACGGGCAATTTTACTATTGCAAACGAAATAGAAGATGTTCACTCGCAAATAGAATTTTTGCTTACCGAGCAACTCGGCGATACCGGTAAAAAAATTCATGCAGCACGCAGCAGGAACGACCAGGTGTTGTTGGATGTAAAACTTTTTCTTCGGCATCGGATAACTCAACTGGTACAACATATTCAGCAGTTTTTTATTTTACTTCAGCAAAAAAGTGAAACCTACAAAACATATTTGTTGCCCGGTTACACGCACCTGCAAATAGCAATGCCATCATCTTTTGGCCTTTGGTTTGGTGCTTATGCCGAAAGTTTGGTAGATGATGTGGAAACTTTACGCTCTGCCTACAATGTTTGTAATAAAAATCCTTTGGGTAGTGCGGCGGGCTATGGATCTTCTTTTCCTATTAACAGAAGCCTTACCACTCAATTGCTGGGCTTCGATACTTTAAACTACAATGTGGTATATGCACAAATGGGCAGAGGAAAGGCAGAGCGAATTGCAGCACAAGCCTTGGCCAATGTAGCCGATACACTTTCTAAAATGAGTATGGATGCCTGCTTATACTTAAATCAAAATTTTGATTTTATTTCTTTTCCTGCGGAACTCACAACCGGCAGCAGCATTATGCCTCATAAAAAAAATCCCGATGTATTTGAATTAATTCGTTCTTATGCTAATCGTATAAAAGCATTGCCCAACGAAATTACTTTGATGACCGGCAATCTACCAAGTGGCTACCATAGAGACCTGCAATTGCTCAAAGAAAATTTGTTTCCGGCTTTTGATATTTTACATCAATGTATGGATATGGCAAGCTTGATGTTCGAAAATATCCAAATTAAAAAAGATATATTGGCCGATGAAAAATACAAATACCTGTTTAGTGTGGAAGAAGTGAACAAATTGGTTTTGCAGGGAGTTCCTTTTAGAGATGCTTATAAGCAGGTAGCTGTGGCCATTGAGAGTAATCAGTTTCAACCAACAACCAATATTTCACACACACATGAAGGTTCTATTGGTAATCTTCAGAACGAGGCTATCGCCAATCGCATGAAAGAATTAATAGACGGATTTAACTTTGACAAAGTAGATGCAGCATTGAAAGCTTTAATACAGTAAATTGCCACACTTATTAATGGTTTGAATAATTTAAGAAGGTAAATATTTGTAAAAATTGAATAATAAATTTTATACCTGTACAATAAAATATTCAATACAGCATTTATAAATTCAAAAAGTAAAAATTCAATATGGCAACAGCGCCCAAAAAACGCATTGCAATTTTTGGTTCCACCGGTTCTATTGGTACGCAGGCACTCGAAGTAATTCGGGAGCATCCAAATTTATTTGAGGTAGAGATACTCACTGCTCAAACCAATGATGCTTTATTGCTGAAACAAGCTTTGGAATTTAAGCCCAATGCAGTGGTTATTGGCGACGAAACAAAATACGAATCTGTAAAAACAGCCCTGGCCGGCACCGATGTAAAAGTATTTGCCGGTGAACAATCCTTAGAAGAAGTTGCCAACTTTGATACTTACGATATAATGCTGGCGGCCATTGTAGGTTTTGCCGGGTTGAAGCCAACGCTAAAGGCAGTGCAAAAAGGTAAGCTGATTGCATTGGCCAATAAAGAAACCCTGGTAGTAGCAGGCGACATCGTAATGCAGCAGGCGCTTGAAAACAGGGCTCCCGTAATTCCGGTTGACAGTGAACATTCTGCCATTTTTCAATGTTTAGTGGGTGAAGCAAGAAATCCTATTGAAAAAATAATTCTCACTGCAAGTGGTGGTCCTTTTTTGGGTAAAAAGCCAAATTTTTTGGTGAATGTAAAAAGAGATCATGCGCTGCAACATCCCAACTGGAGTATGGGTGCAAAAATTAGTATTGACTCTGCAACCCTTATGAACAAAGGCCTGGAGATGATTGAAGCCAAATGGATGTTTAATCTAAAGCCGGAGCAAGTGGAAGTAGTGGTGCATCCTCAAAGTATTATTCATAGCATGGTGCAGTTTGAAGATGGAAGCGTAAAAGCCCAAATGGGCTTGCCCGATATGAAATTGCCCATTCAATATGCACTGGGTTTTCCCAACCGATTAAAAAATGAATTTCCCCGGTTGAACTTTAGAAAATATCCTTCGCTCAGTTTTGAAGAACCCGATTTAAAAACATTCAGAAACCTGGGCCTTGCCATTGAGGCTATGAAAAAAGGAGGCAATATGCCCTGCATTTTAAATGCCGCCAACGAAGTAGCCGTATGGGCTTTCTTAAAAAACAGGATTGGATTTTTAGACATTACAGCCGTGGTAGAGAAAACCATGGAAAAAATTAACTTCATTCAAACACCTACGCTTGAAGAATATTTTGAAAGCGACGGCGAGGCCCGTAATTTTGCGGCTTCCATAATGAAATTTTAAAATAAACTATTTAGAATAAACGTACAATGAGTTTTACATTATTAGCAATTAAATGGGGCGAAGTAGGTATGCTGGCAGCGCAGCTATTGCTTTCACTTTCTATACTGGTGATATTACACGAGTTTGGACATTATATTACAGCAAAATGGTTTAAATGCAGGGTAGAAAAATTTTACCTGTTTTTTGATCCCTGGTTTTCTTTGTTTAAAAAGAAAGTGGGCGATACAGAATACGGCGTTGGATGGTTGCCCTTAGGAGGTTATGTGAAAATCAGCGGCATGATTGACGAGAGCATGGATAAAGACCAAATGAAATTGCCGCCGCAGCCTTACGAGTTTAGAGCCAAGCCGGCCTGGCAACGCTTGATCATCATGCTGGGTGGTGTGATTGTAAATATTTTATTGGCCTTTGTTATTTATGCATTTGTATTAATGGTTTGGGGTGAGAAAAAAGTAGAAGCCAAATCAATAAAAGATGGTATAGCTTTTAACGATCCTATTTTTCATTCTTTAGGTTTTAAAAACGGCGATAAAATAATTGCTATTGACCAAAAACCTTTAGATGATTACAATGAGTTGCTAAAAAAACTAATTGTGGTGGATGATAATGTAACCATTATTAGAGATGGTAAAGAGCAGGTAATAAAAATGCCGGTTGATTTAATAGGCCAGTTGATTGAGAAAAGAAAAAAATCCGAGGGGCCAATGATAAGCCCAAGAGTGCCGGCCTATGTAAGTTTACTGGCCGATAGTAGTCCTGCAAAACTTGCCGGACTTCAATTGGGCGATCAAATTATTTCTATTGACAGTAATCCTGTAACTTTTTTTGATGAAGCACAGGTTTATATAAAAACAAAAGAAGGCAATGATGCTATCAACCTCGGTATTAAACGAAACGACAGCAGCTTTATCATTGCCACCCATTTAAAAGATGGTAAAGTTGGGTTTAATGCACCCATGTCGGCAATGGAGTTGGATAGTATGGGCGTAATAAAATATTCTGTAACCAAGTATGGTTTTTTTGCAGCATTTCCTGCAGGTGTAAAAAAAGCCGGATACGAACTTTCGTCTTACATCAATCAGTTTAAAAAAATATTGTCGCCCAGCACAGGAGGGTATAAAGGATTAAGTGGTTTTAAGGGCATGGCATCGGTGTTTAATAAATATTATTGGGATTGGGAGCAGTTTTGGACTATGACAGCTTTCTTTTCAATTGCGCTTGCATTTATGAACCTATTGCCCATACCGGCTTTGGATGGCGGCCATGTATTGTTTACTTTAGGTGAAATGATTACCGGACGCAAGCCAAGCGAAAAGTTTTTAGAGTACGCACAAATTGCCGGAATGGTAATTTTGCTTTCGTTAATGTTGTATGCAAATGGTAACGATTGGTTTGGCTGGGGCAAATAAAAATTTCAACATAGCTAATATTAAAACCTCCCGAGTGGAGGTTTTATTTTTTTATGATTAAAATCGTTTCGGTATTTTTAAGTTATGCGTATTTTCAATAAGGTAGTTTTCATTTGTAATGTCTGTTTTATAGCAGCCGTTTTTTTACGATGGATTGAAATGAATAATAAAAAGGATGGACCTTTTACAGGTAATGTAATTCCTTTACCCGCTTTGCAAAACATGTTGGTTTTATTAGGCTATGGGGCTATTATTTTAAACCTTCTTTTTTGTATTATTTGTATTATTCGGTTGCTAACAAAAGGAAATTTGTTTTTACCAAAATGGGTTTCCATTTTTAATTTGTTGATTTTTCCGGCGCAGGTTTGGTATTTTTTCTTCTCTAAAATTTAGTGTATGGTTAAAGAAATATTAGGCTCAAAAGCAACAAAGCTTTTTATTGTATTGGCCGGCTTTTTTATAACCAATGCAATTATTGCCGAGGTGATTGGCGTTAAAATATTTTCACTGGAAGATACTGTAGGGTTGCAAAGAGCCAATATTCCTCTATTTGGCGGTACATTTAGTTTTCATTTAACGGCAGGTGTATTGTTGTGGCCCGTAGTATTTGTAATGACGGATATCATCAATGAATATTATGGCCCCAAGGGAGTAAGGTTTTTATCTTTTTTGGCCATCGGATTAATTGCATTTTCTTTTTTAGCTTACAATGCGGCCATTGTTTTAAAGCCATCAGAATATTTTTCTATTGGCAATGGAATTGAGCAACCCGATAATGCATTTCGGGGAATTTTTGGACAGGGGCTTTGGATAATTATTGGTTCCATCACCGCATTTTTATTAGGTCAGTTGCTCGATGTAATGATTTTTCATCGTATAAAAAAAGCCACCGGTGAAAAAGCGATTTGGCTAAGAGCTACGGGTTCTACATTGGTTTCGCAGTTAATAGACAGTTTTGTGGTATTGTTTATTGCATTTTATATTGGCAAAAGAATACAAAGCGGGCAAGGCGACCCCTGGAGCTTGCAACAAATATTGATAACAGGCACAGGGAATTACATTTATAAATTTTTTATAGCATTACTGATGACACCTGTTATTTATTGGGTACATGCTATTATAGAAAAATACCTGGGTAAAGAACAGGCTACAGCATTAAAGAAAGAAGCTATGCAAGCCAAAGCGGAATAAGGGAATTTTACCGCCTGATTTTTTTAATAAAATGGTATCTTTCACTTCTTGTAAAATCACCGAGTTAGAATCCTTTGATGAAACATATTATATTATTATTTTTTTGTTGTGGCCTGATGAACTTTTCTTTTGCACAGCAAAATAAATCCACCCAAAAGGATACTTTTTTTCTGGCAAAAAAGAAGGGTATTTTAGGCCGCATTGGTAAGAGTCTTCACAAAAATGCAGAAGAGCCGGTAAAGCCAAGACTCACAGTAGAAGAGTTTAAACCTTTTCATGGAAAAACCATTCGGCATATTTTAATTAAGCCCGTTGCATTTGATGAAAAATTGGGAGATACCACTAAACGAAAAAAAGGTAATTTTTTTACAAGGGCAGCTAATGCATTTCATTTAAACAGCAATGAAGATCTTATCAAAAAGAATCTCTTTTTTAAAGAAGGGCAGGTCTTTTATCCACTGCAAGTAGCCGATAATGAAAGGTATTTACGTACCATCGATTTTTTAAGAGATGCTATAATAAAAGTAGAGCCGGTAGAAGGTTCCGAAAATGAAATTGATGTGCTGGTGTTTACCCGTGATGTGTTTTCAATAGGGGGTAGTTTAAGCGCAAGTGGAGCCGATAGGGTAGCAGTAGAAATGGTAGAGGAAAGTTTTGGAGG
>DEHT01000006.1:29728-61113 GCA_002352045.1 Chitinophagaceae bacterium UBA2793
TATACCGGCACTATTGGAGCTTTTGAACTCTCTTACAACAAAACCAATAACAATTATGTTTCCGATTCGCTTTATTCCACCGATTATGAATACAGTTTTTTAAATACCGATTTATGGGTAGGCTATAATTTTGGGGCAACCCGTGCAAAACGAAAAGACGATCCCAATCATTTACAACATTTTGCGGCAGCAAGAACTTTCTTTAGCCAGTTTTTTAATGTACCCAACAAATACAACAACACTTATAATTATCAATATGCCGATATTAATGGCGTATTGCTGTCGTATAGTATTTACAAACAAAATTTTTATCGTACCAATTTCATTTACGGCTTTGGTAGAAACGAAGACGTACCCAAAGGATTGAAGGCTTCTTTAATAGGCGGTTTCACCAATAAACAAGGCGATAGAAGAGCTTACTATGGCACAGAAGCTGAGTGGAGCTTCTTTAATAAAGCAGGCTGTTTATATTCCTACACATTAAGAACCGGTGGTTTTGTTGGTAAAGATGGATTTGAAGATATAGATCTTTTACTAAACATCAATCACTTTAGCAAGCTGTTTACTTTAAGTAAACATTGGCTCAATAGAAGCTATCTAACGGTTAACTATACCCGGCAGATAAATGCAAGGTTGAATGAGCCTTTATTTTTAGATTCAGATTTTGGGTTGCCTTATTACAGGCGTGGAGTACTCGAAGGAAAAATGCGGGCCGCTATTAAAGGAGAATCTGTTTTTTACCATATGCAAAAGTTTCTGGCCTTTAGATTTGCTCCTTTTGTATTTGCCGACTTAGGAATATTACAAGAAGTAGGGAAACCTTATTCCAAAACAAATGGTTATCCGGTTTTAGGCGCCGGTATTCGCACCAGAAACGAAAACCTGGTATTGGGCACAATGGAACTAAAAGGCTTTTATATTCCCCGGCCAATTGATGGTATGAAAGGCTGGAGGGTAGAAGTGGGTACCAATCTGCGCTTCAGGTACAATAGTAACTTTATTCGGAAGCCCGATTTTGTAAGTCCTAATTAATACCAATGTATTCTAAAGAAGAAGCCTCTAAAATAAGGCAACAATTCTGGACAGTTTTTGGAAAGTATATGGCTCCGGTTTTATCGGCAAATGGTATTAAAATAAACTGGATAAATTACAAAACCGGAATAAGGAATTTGTATATTAGGATGGATGTTACTAAAAAAGAAGCAAACATTGCCATTGAAATAATGCATAAAGAGCCGGAGTTTGCTCAAAAATTATTTCAGCAATTTTTGTTTTTGAAGGAAGATTTTGAATCCATAGCCGGAACCGATTGGCTATGGGAGCAGGAAGCATTTAACGAGCATGGTTTAGTGTTGAGTAGAATTTCCAAAACCCAAACAAATTTGAATATTTTTAACCAGGCAAACTGGCCCGATATTATTTCGTTTTTAAAACCTTCTATACAATCTTTGGATTCATTTTGGGTAGAAAATAAAATGATATTTGAAATTATCGAATAAAAAAAATATAGTATGAATCAATTATTGATAAATGTTTGCATTACCGGCTTATTGGTTTCGGTAATATCTTGTAATAACAATGTTGGCAAAAAAGAAAACTCAAACCAATTGAATATGCCTCAAATAAAAACAGAAGCAGTAACCTATCAATTAGATAGCGTAACCATGCAAGGCTATGTTGCCTGGGATTCGGCAACAAATGCCAAAAGACCGGTTGTAATGATAGTGCACGAATGGTGGGGTTTAAACGATTATACTAAATCTCGTGCAAAACAATTGGCCGAGTTGGGTTACCTGGCATTTGCAGTTGATATGTATGGCAATGGTAAAACAGTAAATAATCCTACAAGTGCAGGGGAACTTTCCGGTCCGTTTTATAAAGATGCGATGATGGCTCGATCAAGGTTCGATGCAGGCTTATCCAAAGCATTGGATTTTAATGTGGCCGATAGCAATAAGATAGCAGCTATTGGTTATTGCTTTGGAGGAACACAGGTTTTAAACTTTGCATTGTTGGGCGATAAATTAAATGGAGTGGTTAGTTTTCATGGTGGCTTACAAACTACTCCTGCATTTGATAAATCTTTATTAAAAGCAAAAGTATTAGTTTGTCATGGTGAGGCCGATCCTTTTGTACCGGCCGAGCAGGTGGCGGCTTTTAAAAAAGGAATGGATTCTATTGGGGCCAATTATACATTTGTTGGTTATCCTAATGCAACGCATGCTTTTACAAACCCAGGTTCAACCGAACTGGGAAAAAGGTTTAATATACCAATTGCTTATAATGCAGCTGCCGATACCGCTTCCTGGAACGAGATGAAACAATTCTTAAACAAACTGTTTCAATAAATTATAATAAATGCATTAAAAAAGGAGAGGCTGCAATTAATTTGCAGCCTCTCTTTACTATAAATTTAGTGAGCCAATTATTGCTTCATTAATTTATTGTTGTAAACTACCATTCCGTTTTTATCGGTAACGGTTAAAATGTACATTCCTCTTTGTAATCCACCCACTTTATCGAATACTTTACGGGTAGATCCTTTAGCGATTTGCCATCTTTCAATTGCTACAGTTTTACCTGAAATATCAGTTAATCTGATGTTAACTGTTTCAATAGTATTGCTTAAGAAATCAACAGTAATATTATTTACAAAAGGATTGGCCAATACGTTTACACCTAATTTGTCGATGGTAATTTTTACTTTAACGGTGCTTGAATATTCAAACCCGCCATCAATATCTACTTGCTTAATGCGGTAGAAATTGTAGCCTGCAGAAGGTTTAGAATCGTAAGAATTGTAATTTTTAATCATATTGCTATTGCCCGAACCATTCACCCTTGAAATAGCAGTCCAGTTGTAACCATCGGTACTTCTTTCTACTTCAAAATATGCGTTGTTAACTTCGGTAGCAGTTGACCAGTTTACACTCACGCCACTTCCTTTTTGAGTAGCACTTAGTTTTAGGAATTCAACCGGCATTGGGCCACCATCATCGCACTGAACTAAGCTAAGGTCATCAATAGCAAAATCGTTTCCGCAACCATCGCTGGTACCATCGCTCAATGTAATTCTAAATCTTTGAGCAGCTACCGGCAGGCTAAAAGTGCCACCCATGCTCAACCAAACAGGAGCATTGGTAATAGGTGCAGGAGTACCCGATACACTTTGTAAAGTAACCCATGAGTTTCCGCTTGGAGCTGTGCTGTATTCTATCACATAGCTAATAGTAGGAAGCAAATAAGGCGAACAAGGGTAATTGTTGGTATTTACATTCATTAAATAAAACCCAAATCCATAAATACCGGGATTATACACTGAATTGCTACTAATCTCTTTGGTATAAAAAGTTTCGGCAACACCATTTATTACCAAGGCTCTTCCATCCACATCAGATGGAGTATGATCGGCAGAAGCATGCCAATCGCCTCTTTGCTGGGTACCATTGGTTACCCTATAAAAACCGTCGTTTAACCAGGTGGTTGGAAAATTGCCTGGTGCATAAACCAGAGTAGTAACATCGGCTGATGTGGTAGAACCGGTTCCGGTTCCAAAATTTTCACTCCAAAGTGTTACCTGGTTGGGACATAAAGTTTGAGCGGTAGTAGTTAATGCTGATACAGACATTACTAAACCAATGATTGAAAACGCTAAGGGTTTCCAACTTCTTTTTAAGGTAGAAATTTCTTGCATACAAATGAAAGTTTACAGAGATGAATAATAATAGTTATTCAAAACAAATAGTGGATAATAAAAACTTTCAGAAGTATTGGATGAAGTAAGAATGGAGATTAGTAACCGAGGTAGCAACTAATACGCTGTAAAAGTATTGTATCAATCCAAATCAGCAAAATAAAATGTTCTTTTTTTTTGAAATATTTAAAAATATGCAATTAACTAACTGATTACTATACACTAAAGCCAGTTTTTTTTGCCCAGCCTGCAATAGCTATAACTGTCTTCCTTAACCGCATATTCAATATGAATAGGTCCGGCACTTGAATTTTCAATTTTGTTGATTGCCACCTGCTTATTTACAACAGTTTCAAGAGTTTTTCTAAATTGAAGCAAACTATTGGAAGTTTCTTTACCTAATCTTATTACAATAATGTATTCGCCCTCTTTGCCACAGCCAGCATATTTATCAGCCGATACTACTTTTAAATTGTTTTTTTGAATATAACCGGTAAACCATTCTTTTAAAAAAGTATCGCTTGCCGGGCCGCTTGCCATACTAGAAAAAAATATGCCAATAGGGTTGGTGGGTTGTTCTATTACTTCAGTTTCTGGTGGTGTTACAGAATTATCATTTGTTTGCATTGTTTTTTTTGAACAATGGCAGGAGATGCTTCCGGCAATAAATAAAAACGCAAATAATAGTTTCATCAATTAGGCTTTAATAAAGGAGTAAAGATAATAAACTAAATAGGGGAAATCTGTTTGTAATGTTAAGTTGTATTTATATTGGATGAAGTTTAAAAGAAAAATGGTATATGTATGCGGATTGAATTTTTGCCACAGGAAGTATTCAATCTATATAGCCTTCGTAGGTTTTCAATGCCAAATTGTTTTATTGTCGCCGCCGTGGTTTCAACCAACTGCATAGTATTGAGGTACAACAATAAAAAACATTCGGGATTTATCGCCGTTCTTTAATCCTCCCCAACCTTTAACGCTGCCGAAGGCAGCACATTTACGATGGCGTTGTTTGCTACCTCTACTTTGCCTACCCATTGATTATCGGTTACATCTACGGTGTGTCCGGGCATTATCCATGCAGTATCCGACTTTAATGGTACAGCTCCGGTTTCCCAAATTTGAGGATTGTTCCAATTGCCCGATGCTATGGTTCTTACCAACTGAGGGCTACAGTTGTAGATAGCTGCAAACCCACTCCTGGTTGTAGCGCCATCGGTAAATACTTTTATGGTCATTACTCCAGAAGATGCAACAAGCGTTGGTGGAAGAACAGCTCCACTAAAATTTCCAATTAACGGACTCAAAGTATCTGGGCCATTAAATACCCAAACAGAATCGAAGCCTGCTTCAAAATCAAAACTTAAAAACCTGAGTGAAACAGAAACTGCACCGGGTGGATTAATAGTGAAATAGTAATTAGAACGATTTACATAATTATTTGCCGGGCCACCCATATCGTAGAGGGTATCTCTGCAGGGCATGGCTGCACAGTTGGATAAATTGTTATTGATCATTTCCCATAAGTCGGCATAGCCGGCATCGTAGCCTAATCGCCACATGGCACCACCTGCAAGTCCACGCTGATGAATTAAATCGTATTTAGTTTGAAGGCTGTAGGCATCATCTATAAACTGTTGGTTTGGTACTGCATTAGCATCATTAAAACAATGGTATGCTGCATGAGAGTATGGGTCTCTTAAAGTATTGGAGTAGTACCCGCTTGAATTGTCTCTAAACTGTGTATAAGTTTGTGTACTGATGG
This sequence comes from Chitinophagaceae bacterium UBA2793, assembly GCA_002352045.1. Taxonomy (GTDB): domain Bacteria; phylum Bacteroidota; class Bacteroidia; order Chitinophagales; family Chitinophagaceae; genus Ferruginibacter. The sequence continues at coordinate 35,191 of DEHT01000006.1, forward strand.
GCGCTGCATTTCCATCTGCAGGTAATACGCATCCATTGGTGGTTCGCCATCTTCGGCCATAATAGGGCATTGCCAAAATCACTTTTTCTTTGGGTGCATAGCGGAGCATACTATTCAAATCGTTGGCTACATTGCCATGTCCATTAGGATCGCTGGCAGCTTTTGGAAATTGCCAGGTAGGGGCAATGGGGCCCGGATAGTTTTGAGTGCTCCAGTAATAATCGTAACCCATTAAAATAAGTAAATCAACTACGTTGTTCAATCCTGTTATATAAGCACTATTGCTTGCATGTGCTCCCTGTATATCTACACTTATTTCGGCATTGGGTCTTGCTGCGAGTAACTGAGTTCTTAAATTTTGTAAAAAACTTAAATAGGATGGAAGTATTGTTCCCGAAACAATGGCGCCTCCTTCAAAATCAATATTTATTCCTTTTACATCGGCCGTTACCACATGATTCACTAAGTTGGTAATTAAGGTTTGCTGTGCAGTGGCATTGGCAAAGAAACTGCCGAAAGTGGTGGAAGTCCCAAAAAAAGTTACTGCAAGGTTCACGTTTACTCCATTGGCTTTTGCTGCCAAAACAGTAGCATTGTTTCCCCAGTTTACTAAAGATGCAGCATTGCTTGCATTGCCGGTTAAATAATCTACCTGGTACGAAAAATAAGAAAGATCGCTCAGCGATTGCCACACATAACTTGCAGAGGATGTACCAATGGAATGCCAACCAAACATTCTTTTTGTAAGCGGGCATGCTGCAGCATTTAACCTGGATGCTACAATTGGATTGTTGGTACAGTCGCCATACCATGCACAACGTAAACTATCCCATTTACTCACGGGGAAAGCTGCTAACGATTGTTGCCTTAAAGTTTCATTATACATTTCACTGTATGGAGTTGTTTGGGCAAATAAATTTGTGCCGAAAAAGCTACTAACAAAAACTAATGTCAATCGAATGTTGAACATGCATAGGTAGTGCATAGCGATAGGTTTTTGGTAAACAATTTTTAAATGTATAAACAATATCAATTCGTTTTTGAAAATGCAGGTTTGTGCGGCGGAATATATTTTTTTTGTTGAAGTAACGGTGATGTAACAGGCTAAGAACTCTTTAAAAATTGTAAACCGGTTGTAGTAAAAATGGGGTTAATAGGATGGCTTGTTTTGTAAAACCGTATTGCCTAACTTTGCGCCCTATGACAATAGAGCAATTAAAAGATATGAGAGACCGTATACTGGTTTTGAGGAGGTTTCTTTGACGTCGCTAACAGAGAAGCGAAAATAAGCAACGATAAACAACTTTCTCTTTCTCCCGGTTTTTGGGATGATAACACCCGTGCTACTGCTATTCTTAAGGAAATTAAGGTAAATGAATATTGGGTAGAAATGTTCAACAATGTTTCTACTTTGGTTGAAGATTTTGCCGTGCTTTTTGATTTTTGGAAAGAAGGTGAAGCCACTGAAGAAGAAGTGAAAGAAGCTTATACCAGGGCAATTGATGCTATAGAGGAAGCTGAATTTAAAAGCACCCTAAACGATGCAGCAGATGCCTTGCCCGCTGTGGTGGAAATAAACAGCGGTGCAGGCGGTACCGAAAGCCAGGACTGGGCCGAAATGCTTGCCCGTATGTATAGAATGTATGGCGAAAAACAAGGCTGGTCTGTTACCGAGTTGGATTGGCAATGGGGCGATGGTGCCGGAATTAAAAGTGCAACCTATCAATTTGACGGCCCATTTGCCTATGGTTTCTTAAAAGGAGAAAGTGGTGTGCATAGGTTGGTACGAATTTCGCCTTTTGATAGCAATGCACGCAGGCATACTTCTTTTGCCAGTATTAATGTATATCCATTGGTTGATGATAGCATTGAAATAGAAATAAAAGACGCCGATGTAAAAATGGAAACTGCCCGTAGTGGTGGAGCCGGCGGACAAAATGTAAATAAGGTAGAAACAAAAGTGTTCTTAACGCATATACCTACCGGCATAGTGGTGGTTTGCCAAACCGAAAGAAGCCAATTGGCCAATAGAGAAAAAGCCATGCAGATGTTGAAGAGTAGGTTGTACGAAGAAGAACTTCGAAAGCGAAATGAATTAAGAGACGCAGCCAATGCTACAAAGAAAAAAATAGAGTGGGGAAGCCAAATTCGCAGTTATGTTTTTCATCCGTATAAAATGATTAAAGACCATAGAACCGATTTTGAAGTAGGCAATGTGCAGCCGGTAATGGATGGAGAATTGGATGGGTTTATTAAGGCTTATTTGATGACGGAGAAAGAGGCGGAGAGTTGATTTGGTGATTTATAAAAATATTATCAAAAATTATTTCATCATCTAAAACGAAAACAGGCTCTTAATTTCCAAATCACCAAATTATCAAATTTTTCAAATCAATAATTTCCAAATTTCAAAATCACTAAATTAATTATTATGCAATACGGAGATTTTTATTACCCATTACCAGCCAACGAACCTGTATTAAATTATGCACCCGGTTCTGCAGAAAAGAAAAGGCTGAAAGAAGTGTTGAAAGAATTAAAGTCAGCAAAGATTGATGTACCCATGTATATTGGCAACGAAGAAGTGAGAACCGGTAATACCATTAATATTCGTCCGCCACATGAGCACAAGCATGTGTTAGGCCAATTCCATGCCGGTGAAGCAAAGCATGTAACAAAAGCTATAAATGCTGCATTGAAGGCAAAGGAAAAATGGAGTAATTTAAGTTGGGAAAACCGTGCTAATATATTTTTAAAAGCTGCCGATTTGATTGCAGGAAAATATCGTCCATACATGAACGGTACTACAATGCTGGGCCAAAGTAAAAATGCATACCAGGCAGAAATAGATAGTGCCTGTGAAATAATAGATTTCCTTCGTTTTAATGTGCATTACCTTAGCGAAATTTATCGCCAGCAACCTATTAGTGGTCCGGGTGTTTACAATCGCTTAGAGTATCGTCCGTTGGAAGGATTTGTGTTTGCATTAACGCCCTTCAACTTTACGGCAATCGGTGGCAACCTGCCAACCAGTGCAGCCATGTGTGGCAATACAGTGGTGTGGAAATGTGCCAATACGCAGGTGTACAGTGCACAAATGTTTATGCGTATTTTAAAAGAAGCCGGCTTGCCCGATGGTGTTATCAATCTTGTTTTTGTTGATGGGCCTACGGCCGGTGATGTTATTTTTAATCACCCCGATTTTGCAGGCATACATTTTACGGGAAGCACCGGCGTATTCAATCGTATGTGGGAAACCATCGGTAAAAACATGAGCATGTACAAAACCTATCCTCGTATTGTGGGCGAAACCGGCGGTAAAGATTTTGTGATTGCACATAAATCCGCTAATGTAGATGCGGTGGTTACAGCCCTTGCCCGTGGCGCATTTGAATACCAGGGGCAAAAATGTTCTGCTGCTTCAAGAGCGTACATACCATCTAACATGGCTGCCGAAGTAAAAAAGAAATTGGTAGAACAGGTTAAAACCATGAAGATGGGAACGGTGGAAGACTTTACCAATTTTGTAAATGCTGTAATTGATGAAAAGAGTTTTAATAAATTGGAAAGCTATATTAAAGATGCCCGCAAGCGCAATAGTGGCGCAAAAATATGGGTAGGTGGCGGCTGCGATAAAACCAATGGTTATTTTATAGAACCTACCGTTATAGAAGCTACCGATCCCAAATATGTAACCATGTGTGAGGAACTCTTTGGCCCTGTTTTAACTGTTTATATTTACGACGAAAATAAATATGAAGAAACCTTAAAGCTGGTTGATAGCACTTCTTCTTATGCATTAACCGGTGCAGTGTTAGCTACCGATCGTTATGCAGTGGAAACTGCTGTAAATAAATTACGCAACAGTGCCGGTAATTTTTATATCAACGATAAGCCAACAGGAGCTGTTGTTGGCCAACAACCTTTTGGTGGCGCAAGAGCAAGTGGTACCAATGATAAGGCAGGCTCTGCATTGAATCTCTATCGTTGGCTGAGTGCAAGAACCATTAAAGAAACATTTGATTCGCCGGTAGATTACAGGTACCCGTTTTTGCAGGAGAAATAAACATTGTTATATTTAAGGCATCTAAACGATGCCTTTTTTTTATGCGATTTTCTTTCTTCTTTTTTTTGTTTTTTTCTCTTGGAGCTAAGGCCCAGCAAAGTTTTCATGCAACTTATAGTTGCTATACTCAAATAACTTCATCTGGGCTTCCTGTTATATATGCAGCAAAAGATGATACTTCGAGAAAATGGGTTTTAAATATGAAAATAAACCTGGTTTATGCAGATAGCCTTTATTTTCAAGATTATCAGTATGCAGGAATGAATGATGCTCGTCATAAAATTACAGATAGTATTTTTGGACCATTGGCAAAACATCATGAACTGTTTTTCGATTTGAGGGAGATGGCATTGTATGAATACAGGGCGCTTAAACGGAAAAACAAACATCTCTTTAAATCTAATGTAGAACTTAAAAAAGGACAGCCATTAAATGAGACTGGGGTTGATACGGATTGTAGTTGGGAAAGTATTAATTTTCTAAAAGATTCTATTCAGATTTGTGTGTTAAGGGATAACAAATTTCCTGCTATTGGATTTTTTAGAGGGTTTGTTTTTCATGGTTTAATGGCAGAATTTTATTGGCCTTCCAGAAATATGTATGTTAAACTAGACAATGTAAACTTTAGGCCCATCAAAATTCAATTACCATCCGTTAAAATTATTAATAACAAAAATTAGGTTGGCGTTTGATTTTATTTGTAAAAAAATAATCAAGAAAATGATTAAAGCAATATTGTTTTTAAAATCTATCCTTTTAATATCACTTTTTTCATTTTCCCAAAACAGCTTTAAAGCTATTTATGAAGGTTATGTAAAAACCGGGAGTGCAAACATCGGCAGCAGAAATTATCATTGCAATATTTTAACCGATACTTCATTCCTCAGCTTTCCAATAAATAATACAAGAGAGGTGGAAGGACAGTTGATTTTTGGAAATAAAATCAAACATCACTCTATGTATTATTTTTCCAATACTAAAACTTATTATTTTGGAAATAATTGGCGGAAAAATAAGTATTTCATGAAAGGGGTCCCTCGTTTAGATCATCAGGCATGGTTTTTAGATACCACTATTACCCACTATTACCAAGGCTATAAATGTGCCAATGCATTCAAAATTAAGCCTTCCGGAGATACCATATTTGTTGTTTATACTCCGGATATTAAATATCCGGCCGGGTTAAATTATTATAATGGTTTACCCGGATTGGTTTTAGAAACTTTTGACTCAGAAAGAAACTATTACGAAAAGCTAATATTACTTCAACAAAATAATTTTGAAATTCGATTACCCAGTGATGAATTATTAAAACATTCTTCAAAATAACATTATTCAGATATTAAGTAACCATGCACATACCCCGACTTGGTATGTGAACCTCCGCCATATCCAAAAATAGAGGCATAGAATTTAATTGTTTGCCCTGCACTAAGGTACACATCAAATGAAAAAGGAAATGTACGTACAAAGTTATTGTCGGGGAGTATAGCAAGACTATGAGCAAAATCAGATTCTACCACAAACTGCTTGTTATTGATATAATAGCTTATCGATGCATTGGGTAATCCTTGCTCATCGGGTCCTGATAAGTGATGCGTCATACTTAAAGAGCCGTTAAAATGATAGAGCCCCGCTTTTGCAATAACAAGTCGATGGGTATTGCCCGGTTGTATATAAACCTGTGATGGGTTTAAATTATAATTGTATGCTGCTTCAAAATTTAATGAGTCATTGTAGCTACTACTACTTTTACTGAGGTTATAAGAAAAACGTATATTGTTGGAGTAGGCTGCATCTTTCCAAACCGGGGCACTGCTGCTACCGGTACTGGTGAGTACCTGCCCGTTTGTGCCTGAGTTTCCAAAGAGTTTTATTTGGCCTTCAATATCTACCGGGCCACCAAAACCAGTACCTCCTTCAGCAAAAAAATACACAGCCCTGTTATTAATATTTGTACCGGCACCTACAAAGGTGAGCGCATTTTTGCCAAAACCATTATATGCTATTTTACCTGCATTCACTTCTTTGCCGGCAATATTTGCACCCATTTCAAAAATATTTAGGCCCCGTACTTTTACCCCGCCATTAACATCCAACCGGGTGCTGGGTGTAATGCCTAAGCCCGTATTTCCCTGAGGAGTTATCACCAAAGAATTTGATGAAGTATTATTGACCAAATCGGAACTAGAGCCAATAAATAATGCCTCTTCCTCTTTGTTTTGAAAGAAAAAATCTGTACCGGTTGTACCACTTCGATTGCTTAAAATTAGTTGGGAAGTATCTGAAAAGGATGTACTGCTAATTTTTACGGTAGAATTATCCGGATTTTTTACTTCGAGTTTTTCGGTTGGCGTGTTGGTTCCAATGCCAACATTTTGCCCATATAATACCTGCCCAATAATGATAAAGAAAATAATAAAAACTGTTTTCATTTTTTTGCTTTAAAAGTATTTGAATACTGTAATTAAAACAATTACACTTTTGGGTAGGTTTTAAATAATTTATGATGCTTGATTGTATTTTCAAACAAAGCAGGTAACATTTAATGGCCGAATAAATAGAGTTGCTGCTTTGCAGAAGTTGTAAAGTTTGCTGTTTCTCTACGTTCTAATTGTTGCGCTTACTTATTTGTGTAAAACATGTGCACAACAACGGGATAAACAAAAATCAATAGGTTTACTTTTGCGGCTTCAAAAAATATAATAAAAACATACTATGACTACAAAAGTAACATTCAGATTAGCTCCGGAATTTGTGGCGAATGCATCTGAAGGCATTTTATTAGGCGATTTTAATAACTGGAATCCGGAGGAAGCGGTGCAATTACAAAAAACAGCCGATGGTGCAATGGTTGCAGAAATTGCACTTGTTTCAGGCAAATCATATCAATATCGTTATTTATTAAGCGATGGGCGCTGGGTGAACGATTTTAGTGGAACCACTCAATGGGTAGAAGCATTTGGCAATTATGTAGAAAATAATGTAATTGAAGTGCCTGTTAGTATAGAAGAGAAAACACCTGCAACAAAAAAAGCAGTTACTAAAAAACAAGCCGTAAAAAAGGCCGCCACTCCAAAAGAAAAACCTGCTGTGGATGATCTTACCAAAATAGAAGGTGTCGGAAAAAAAATAGCTTCCTTACTTAAAAAGAAAGAAATAATTACTTTTAAAACGCTTGCTAAAACATCATTGAAAAATTTAAAAACCATTTTAGAAGAGGGAGGCAATCAATATAGCATGCACAATCCAACAAGCTGGCCAAAGCAGGCTAAACTTGCTGCAGCAGGTAAGTGGGAAGAGTTAGACCAATTGCAAAAGGAATTGGTTGGCGGAAAATAAAAAACAATATTCCAAAATAAATTGCAAACGGTCTTCTAAGGAAGGCCGTTTTTTATGATTGTGTGCTACATTTGTAATCTATGCTCAAACAGGTTTTACTTACCACTTCGCAATTAAATGCAACACTCAATAGACTGGCGCATCAACTTATTGAAAATTATGATTCATTACAAGATGTAGTGTTTATTGGCATTCAACCCAGGGGCATCAAAGTAAGTGAATTGATTATTGACAATATTCGCCAAATTGTTCCTTCCCAAAAAGTAGAATACGGCATCCTGGATATAACCTTTTATCGGGATGATGTGAGAGAAGAGTTTCATAAAGCAAGTAATACCGAGATTCCTTTTTCTGTTGAAGATAAAATTGTGGTACTAATAGATGATGTACTCTATACGGGCCGCACCATTAGAGCTGCTTTAGATGCTTTGCAAGACTTTGGCCGCCCAAAAAAAGTAGAGCTCTGTGTGCTTATTGACCGTCGCTTCAGCCGGCAACTCCCCATTCAAGCTGATTATATTGGCAAATCAATTGACTCTTCAACCGAACAAAAAGTAAAAGTAGAGTGGGTGCCTAAAGAAGTAGTTATGTACTAATTGATAATCTATAATGTATAATGTAAAATTGGAAAACAAAAGAATGTTGTTTTTATTAAATACATTATTAAGTTTAAAAAATTATACATTCAACATTTTACATTCTACATTATAAAAGTAAATCCCTTAGCTTTGCTGCTTAATGCAACTATCTACCAAACATTTACTAGGCATTAAAGAACTCTCACCGGAAGATATTTCAACAATTCTTACTACCGCAACACAATTCAAAGAGGTATTACAAAGACCCATAAAGAAAGTGCCTTCTCTCCGGGATGTAACCATTGTAAATCTTTTTTACGAAAACAGCACCCGCACCCGTATATCGTTTGAACTGGCTGAAAAAAGATTAAGTGCCGACACTATTAATTTTACAGCCTCGGGTTCATCTGTAAGCAAAGGAGAAACCTTGTTAGATACGGTGAACAATATCTTAAGTATGAAGGTAGATATGGTGGTAATGCGGCATAGCGCCAGTGGAGCACCCCATTTTCTTGCACAACATTTACCCAATACAGCCATCGTAAATGCCGGAGATGGAATAAATGAACATCCTACCCAGGCACTGTTAGATGCATTTTCTATCCAAGAGAAAACAGGCAGTCTGCAAGGAAAAAAAGTATTGTTGGTGGGCGACATTATGCACTCAAGGGTAGCACTTAGTAATATTTATTTGTTGAAAAAAATGGGTGCAGAAGTAAAAGTGGCCGGGCCCCCTACACTCATTCCAAAATATATAGAAAAGGCATTGGGAGTAGGTGTTGAGTACAACTTAAAACGGGCATTGCAATGGTGTGATGTAGCCAATGTTTTGCGTATTCAATTGGAAAGACAAAACCAGGTATTGTTTTCCTCTTTAAGAGAATATAATCTTGCCTATGGTGTTACCAAAAAACTGCTAGATGAAGTAAATAAAGAGATAGTAATTATGCACCCAGGCCCCATCAATAGAGGAGTGGAAATAGACAGTGATGTAGCCAATGGCAAAGATTCTATTATTTTACAACAGGTTGAAAATGGGGTAGCAGTAAGAATGGCTGTGTTGTACCTACTGGCTGGACGAAATAACTAATTACCATAATTGCCAAAATGTAAATATGAACAAGATCTGCCTTTTCCCGGGAACATTCGACCCGGTAACCCTGGGTCATACCGATATTATTGACAGAGCATTACCCTTGTTTGATAAACTTATTATAGGTATCGGGCGTAATGTTAACAAGGTTCCCATGTTTAGCGAACAACAAAGATTGGAATGGCTTAGAGAAATTTATAAAGACAATTCAAAAGTAGAAGCTGTAATTTACGATGGACTTACGGTGGAGTGCTGCCGCCAGCATAATGCAAAGTTTATACTTCGTGGTATTCGTTATGTAAATGATTTTGAGTACGAAAAAGCCATTGCCGATATGAACAGGAGTTTAGAGGAAGATATTGAAACCATTTTTTTAACCTGTTTGCCTCAATATACTTCTGTTGCCAGTACTTTGGTGAGAGATGTTCTAAAGAATGGTGGCGATGTTTCCCGCTTTTTACCCAATGCTGTTAATGAAACCATCAAGCGTAATGGAGCAGACAAATAATATCATCTGGTTCAATAAAAGCCTCGAACTTTCTCAGTTAGCCTCTTTATCACCTGCAACGCTTGGTACTCACCTTGGAATGGAGTGGGTTGAAATTGGCCCTAATTTTTTAAAAATGAAAATGCCGGTTGATCAACGTACTCATCAACCATACGGCCTTTTGCATGGAGGGGCAAGTTGTGCACTTGCGGAAACAGTTGGTAGCATAGGCTCATACCTGGTACTGGATCCTGAAAAATTTTTATGTGTTGGCTTAGAAATAAATGCCAATCATATTAAAGGGGTAAGAGACGGGTTTGTTACTGCTACAGCTCAACCATTACACCTGGGAAGTTCAACACATGTGTGGGACATTAATATTCATGATGATAATGAAAATCTTATTTGTGTAAGCAGGCTCACTGTAGCAATTCTTGCAAGAAAGTAGGCATTCACTACCCAAAAATATTGCATTAGGGTTCATCAAAAAATCTACTCATTATATCTTTAATGTTTTCGTAGGTATTACTCATTGGTTCCTTTATATCTTTTGTTTTAATCCACCTGGTATCCGTAATATCTTCTTCTGTTTGAGGATGTAATTTCTGATACCCTCCACAAGTAAAATAATACCAATGACTTATTTTGAGAATATGTTTGCCATATTCATCGTAGGTATGATAGGTTTCACCAATCTTCTTTTTCAACTTTAGGTTTTTAACCCCGGTTTCTTCTTCAACTTCACGAGCTGCTGCTGTTTCGGTGTTTTCCTTAGGCTCTAATTTCCCCTTAGGCAAGTCCCATTTACCCCTGCGAAAAATAAAGAGGATATCTTTATTATCATTTTGAACAATACCCCCTGCTGCTTCAATAAGCTTAAAATGCTTAAAAAATGATTTTTTTAAAGCGTCAAGATCATCAGCTTTTATTATGCCGGCATGAAAATTTTCTTTTTTAATTTCATGTAATAATGAATTAATGGCGGGAGTAGAGAACTCATCTATATAAACCGCTTCGGGGTGATGCATAATTTCTTGCAATTGCGGGGATAATTCATCACATAAATAAACCGGCTTTTCACCAAAATAAATTTTTATCTGCATGATACTGATGATTTTTGAAGCAAAAATACTCTTTAGAACCTAATAAAGAATTAGGTAGTTTATCTTTGCTTTACAAAATATTTTACATTCAAAAACTTTTTATAAATGGTTTCAAACGAAACAGCTGTTGCAGAAAAATTATTACAGGTAAAAGCAGTACAGTTAAATGTAAACGAGCCTTATACATGGGCAAGTGGCTGGAAAAGTCCGATTTATTGTGATAATAGAAAGGTACTATCATATCCTTATGTACGAGATTTTATAAAAAGTGAACTCTGTAGTGTAATATTTGAAAAATTTCCTGAAGCTGAAAGTATAGCGGGTGTTGCTACTGCCGGTATTCCCTGGGGGGCAATGGCTGCCGACCAATTGAAGCTACCTTATATGTATGTAAGGCCAAAGCCAAAAGAACATGGTCTGGGCAATCAAATAGAGGGAGCTTATACTAAGGGGCAAAAAGTATTGGTAGTTGAAGATTTAATTTCTACCGGAAAAAGTAGTTTACAGGTTTGCGATGTTTTGAAAAATGCTGGAGTTGAAGTAGTAGGAATGGTTTCAATTTTCAATTATGGCTTTCCGCTTGCTGTGGAGGCGTTTGAAAAAGCTGGAGTACCCTTTGTTTCTTTAACCAATTACGGTGCTTTAATTCAATTGGCTATCCAAAAGGAGATAATCGCAATAGAAGATCAGCAAAAGTTAATGGAGTGGAGAGAAAACCCTGCTGAATGGGGAAAATAATCTGTACCTATTCATCTAATATATTGCCCATTTCTAATGGTAATAATAATAAAACCCGCATTTTTTTTGCGGGTTTTATTTACAGAGGGTTTAATTTTTTACAGGTTCTTCCGGCTTTTTACAGCATACGGGTAGTTTTTTGTAGGCCTCCACATCGGCGGTTACATCGTCAGCATCATATCCTATGTTGGCTATATGTGTTTTTACATTCTCAATATTAGTTCGTTCGTTAATCCACAGAACCGTAGTTTGTTTCTTTTTTACATCAACAGTTACTGATTTTATTCCATCCTGATGTGATAAGTAGTTTTCAATTTTTTTCTTACACATTCCACATTGTACTGATGCTGTTTGAATCACCGATTTGGTAATTCCTTTTTGTGCTTTTGCCGAAAATGCAAGGCCTGCAATAGCAATAATAAAAATTTGGAGCGCTTTCATGATTTATTGTTTTTACGAAAGTATTTACAGAAATTAATAAAGCATGTTAAAAAATAGAAAACTGCTGTTTACCCGAATAGTCAACCTTAAAGTTTTTATACACCCCGGCTTTACCCACTTTTATAGTACCAATAGCCCTCACCAAAACCTCTTTATTAAATAGGGTTGACAGGCCATTTTTAAAAAGATTTTTCATATCCAAATCAACTTTAATAGGAATAGTGAAAACCTCTTTTTTGGGAATAAAAACCTGTAACTCCTGGCTCGTATGACCCAAAAAAGTACTGTCAATATATATGTCTAACTCAGTCCTTTTCAAATCCATTCCAAAATTATTGGGATTATAATATTGCAGATTCATCTTGAGTGTGCTAGTTGAGAAACCAACTTTATCAAGTTTCAAATTGTTGTATTCTTTAAATTCTAAATCTTTAGGACTGCTACAAGATGCCAAAATGGCCATAATTATAACTACTATTAGTAAGGGTGGGCGAGTGTTCATTTGCTAAAATAAATTTCCTGCACAAAATACGAAAGAAAGCTTGCTAGCCAAAAACTTAGTTTCAAATATTCAGTTAGCAGTACTAATATTATTAGTTTTTTGTTCAAAATGTTCCACAATATATTGTAAATTAATAAGTAATAAATTTAGCTTTATTAAAATTGTATAAATAAAAGAAAATAAATATAATAAAGTACATAAACTTTAATTTTACATAATACAAAACATTTCAATTTTCCGAAAATACTACAGAAAAATATCGGTGGCAGAATAAAAAAATGTAAAAGTATAAAAATTATATAAAATATTGAAAAACAATAAAAAAACATAAATGACTAAATAAAAAAATTATATAAAAATACAAATATCAAAATTTTTTAAAATGTTGTAGTTTCATTTTTCAATATTTTGAATAAAACAGAAGAGTTGTGTTTAATACTATCAAAACATTTGAAGCATAAAATACAGGGCAGAAAGCGGCTTTAAAATAAAAGGAGTTAGGTAGCTGAATTTTTGGCAGATTTGGAAAGCATCAAGTACTTTCAACAGTAAACCTTTGAAAAAAATAAAAGCAATATAATATTTCGAATATTATTCGAATTATATTAGAAATTATATTGTATTTAGTGATATTTGGTTGATAAATTTTACAAATTGAATAATTTTAGCGTTTTTTGCGTAAACAATTCGGAAAATACGGTAATTTTTTTTGGAGATATGAAAACTATTTTTATGTTTGCATCAGAAACGAAGATGATACAACCTCTGTTATTTTGGTTTCGTTTACCTCCAATTACCTCTGAACAGATTGCGATCTGCCAACCGAATAACTGAAACCTTAAACCACAGAAAATGAAAAATTATTACATTATAATTCTACTTAACAAGGTATTATCTGCCTTTGGGAATTTGGATACCTGGTATTTTCCTTCTACAAAAAAAAATAATGGTTTTAAGGGGTTGCAACCTATATTAGCATTTGCTAATAAGTAGTCTCTTTTTTTAGCAGATTATTTTATCCAATATCTATATTGAACCTGTTCCATCTATTTCCAATATTCATTGCAAACAACTAATTAAATATTTATAACGCAATGAACATAATATGAAGCAGTTTTTTTATACGATTTTATTTGTAGCAATTTCTATTGCAGCCTATTCGCAAACAGAAACAAATGCTATTGCAACTAATCTATCTATTGGTAAAGTGGGTGAAAACATGGTTATTAGTTGGACTGAAAACAAAGCTACTGATGGTAGTTGGGAAGTTCAGGCCAGTATAGATGGCAAAACATTTGAAACAGTAGGACTTGTGTGGGGGAGCGACCCCAAAGCTGCAAGGAACAGTTTTGCTTTTAAACAGGAATTAATAAAGGTTCAATCAAAATATGCTTTTTACAGGGTGCTTTATGCCGAAGCTAATGCCGAGTTAAAAGCCAGTAAAGCGATTGAATTTTCAAAATAATGTGCCATACACAACAACTCGTTTTCTTTGGGGGTTACAGAACCAAAAAGGTTCTTAACAAAAAGCTGCATTTCTATGCGGCTTTTCTTTTTTCCACTCAGCACATTGCAAATTGCAATATCTTAAACTATAGTATATTGTAGGCCGAATTTGCAATTTACTTTCATTCTATTTTACTGAATTAATGAGAAAATTATTTTTAACACTGCTTCTGGTTACTGTTGGTTTGATTTCAAATGCTCAAAATTTTTCAAATAAAGGAAAAGATTTTTGGGTTGCTTATGGATACCATCAGATAATGACAAACGGAAACGCACAAAATATGGTATTGTATTTTGCAACGGATCAAATTACATCTGTTACAGTGTCGATACCTGGTTTAGGATATTCTCAAACGTATAGCAATATTCCTGCAAACACTGTTTTTACAAGTGCTCCTTTACCTAAAACGGGTGCCCAGGATGCAAGGTTATTAACCGAATCTACGTCGGCGGAAAATAAAGGAATTCATATTGTTGCTGATAAACCAATTGTAGCTTACGCACATATTTACAATCAGAGTGTTTCGGGAGCCAGTATTTTGTTTCCAACCAATACATTGGGTAAAGAATACTATTCAATAAATTATGATAATATTTCAAATACCAATAATGCAAACTGTTGGTTTTATGTGATAGCATGTGACACCGGAACCACCACCGTTGAAATAATACCCAGCGCCAATACACTTACGCATGCAGCAGGTGTACCCTTTACAGTTACACTTACACAAGGGCAGGTTTATAATTTTATGGGGCAGCTAACCGGTGGAGGCGGGGGCACTTTTACAGGTGTTGATTTAACCGGAAGTAGCATAAGAAGTATTGCTTCTGCTTCAGGTGCTTGTAAAAGAATTGCTGTTTTTTCGGGTAGTGGAAGAATAGGGATAAGATGTGATGGTACAGGCGGATCTTCCGATAACTATATGGTACAAGCTTTTCCAAAATCGGCCTGGGGGAAAAAGTTTTTAACTGCTCCTACCGGAGGGTTGCCTAATAATCCTTTCCGAATTGGGGTATCAAATCCTGCGGCCAATGTTACCGTAAATGGTTTGCCTATTGCATCTCCTTTACTAAATAATTTTTATTATCAAATATCAGCAACCAGTCAACCATTAAAAATTGAATCCGATTTGCCTATTACAGTGGCTCAATATATTTCATCGTACGGGGGATGTGGCAATCCAATAAATGGGAATAACGGAGATCCGGAAGTAATTTATTTGAGTCCTGTGGAGCAAAATATTTCTACGGTTTTGTGGAATGCTACACCCAACTTTAATATTCAGCAGCATTATTATACTGTAATAATTCCAAATAGCGGAACAGCCATTAGCTCTTTTAAACTTGATGGGGTGGTTGTAAATCCTGCATTATTTATTCCACATCCACAAGATGCAGCTTATTCTTATCTCACACAAACTGTAGGATCAGGTTCAAGAAGGATTGAATCCGATTCCGGATTTAATGCGATTGCCTATGGCTATGGTAATGCAGAATCTTATGGCTATAATGCCGGCACCAATGTAAGGGACCTTTTACAACAAGTAGGGGTAAGTACACAATATGGTATTGATAATACTCCCAGTGTTTGTACAGGAACTCCTTTCAAATTTAAAGTTTCACTTCCATACCTTGTAGATTCAATGCGCTGGAATTTAAGCGGCCTGCCCGGAAATCCGGCCAATGTTTTAATGACCTATTCTAATCCTCCGGTTCCAACAGATGCCGATTCTACAACCATCATCAATGGAAAAACAGTCTATTGGTATTCGATCCCTTCAACTTATACTTTTGCTACAGTAGGTACATACCCGGTGGTAATTACAGCTTATGCTTCTACAGCCGAAGGTTGTGGTAATGAACAGGAAATTAATTTTGACCTGGAAATAAATAATCCACCGGCTGCCGATTTCAATTGGACGCATAGTGGATGTATTGATCAAACCGTTCAGTTTAATGATCAAACTACTTCGGTTAAGCCTACCTACAAATGGTGGTGGAACTTTGGAGACCCTGCAAGTGGTACCAGCAATATTTCTATTCTGCAAAATCCATCTCATGCTTTTTCGGCCCCCGGTACTTACACGGTACGTTTTGCCAATATTACTACCCCGGGTTGTTTGAGTGATACCATTACCAAAACAATCGTAATAAATCCATTGCCGATAGGAAATATATCCGGTGATATTACTGTTTGCCAAAATGCGGCCTCTCCCAATGTGGTATTTACCGGCACAACCGGTACTGCTCCGTTTACTTTTACTTACAATGTAAATAACGGTGCTGCACAAACGATTACTACCAGTACAGGCAATAGCGTAAATATAGCTGTGCCTACCAATGCCGTAGGTACTTTTAACTACCACCTGGTAAGTATTCAAGATGCTGCAGGTACTTCAGGTTGTTTGCAAAATAACCCCGATACCGTAAGCGTAGTTGTGAATCCGTTACCAACCGCAAGCGTTGCAGGCAATATAACCGTTTGCGAAAATGCAACGGCACCTTTAGTAACATTTACCGCAGCCGGTACTGTAGCGCCTTACACATTTAATTATAATATAAATGGTGGACCTACACAAACAATAACAACTTCTGCCGGTAATAGTGCTACTGTTGCTGCCCCAACTACTACTGCCGGTACCTTTGTTTACAACCTGGTAAGTGTAACAGATGCCAGTTCCGTTTCTTGTTCTAATATGCAATCGGGTAGTGTAACCGTTATTGTTAACCCTTTACCAACTGCAAGCATAAGTGGTACTACTTCCGTTTGTACAAATGCTGCATCTCCTGTAATTACATTTACCGGAGCAGGAAGTGTGGCGCCATATACATTTACTTATTCAATTAATGGTGGGGCCGATCAAACAATATCATCGGGTATCGGTAATACAGCAACCATTACTGTACCAACTAATACTGCAGGAACATATAGCTACCTTCTTAAATCGGTAAGCGCAGCTACTACACCTGTGTGTAGCAATTTACAGTCTGCATCAGCTATAATTACAGTGCATCCTTTACCAACTGCTAATTTTACGGTGAGCACTCCTAATTGTGTGTCAAGAACTATCAGCTTTACAGATAACTCCACTGCTAATGTAGGAACTATCACTTCATATTCCTGGAATTTTGGGGACCCTGCCAGCGGCTCCAACAATACTTCGACTTTACAAAATCCTACTCATGTTTATGCAACGGCAGGCAATTATACCGTTACACTTAGTATAACCAATAGCGAAGGCTGTATAAGCTCAATGGTAAGTCAGCAACTTCAAATAAGTACTTTACCCACTGCTTCTTTCAGTACACCCGAAGTGTGTTTGCTGGATCCGTTTGCACAATTCACAGACCAAAGTACAGCAATTGCACCTTCAACCGTTACCGCCTGGAGTTGGAATTTTGGAGATCCTCCAAGTGGGGTTAATAATACTTCAACCATACAAAATGCACAACATACTTATAATGCTGTGGGTAATTATAATGTTACACTTGTAGCAATTACTCAGGCGGGTTGTACAGATACGCTTACACTTCCATTGACTGTAAATGGAGGCAATCCACAATCAAATTTCATACAATTAAATGCTAACTCCAGTTGCTCAAGTGATAGTATTGCTATTCAAAATAAGTCAACCATTGCTTCGGGTAGTATAACAAAGGTTGAAATTTATTGGGACAATACCGGCCAACCAACCCTATTTGAAACGGATGATGTACCATTCTTCGATAAGATATACAAGTACAAATATCCCACCAGTACCAATACCATAACTTATAATGTAAGGTTTAGAGCTTACTCCGGACAAACCTGTGTAAGCGATAGAATTTTACCGGTAACGGTTTTAGCAACGCCTGAAGTAACAATTAATAATATTCCCGACCAGTGTTATTATTTATCTTCTCCTTTGGTATTGAATGTTGGTGCCGAAACCGGCGGAGTAGTAGGTACTGCTACTTACTCGGGGCAGGGGGTTAGTTTCAATGGAACCAATTGGATATTCGATCCGGTTGCATCAGGTATTGGTACATTTAATATTCAATATAAATTTATAGCAACAGCCGGTGGTTGTGCCGATTCTATTAGTACTTCTATTAAAGTATTAGATACTGCTTCCGCAAGATTTACTTTGCAAAATTCTGCCTGCGAAAAAAATATTGTAAGCTTTAGTGATCAATCCAGTGCACCTGCAAGTGTTACACTAAGCAATACAATTTGGGATTTTGGCGATGGAAGCCCTGCTGAAACACACCCGGCAGGTGGAATAGTTCAACATTATTACAGTAGTTATGGAGTTTACAATGTTACTATGTACAATGTATCATCTAGTGGATGTAGAAGTGCGGCAACGATTCAGTCAATTGTAGTAAATCCATTGCCGGTTCCAGCCTTTAGCTTCCCGGCAAGTTTATGTTTACCGGCAGCCTCAGTTACTTTTAATAATACTTCATCTATTGTAAACGGAACGGAAAATACATTTACCTATTTATGGAATTTTGGAGATCCATCCAGCGGCTCTAATAATACAGCCACTAATATACACCCAACGCATGTATATTATGGAGCAGGCCCTTATAGTGTAAATCTTCAGGTAACAACAGGTGCAGGCTGTGTGCATGATACCAGCATTGTAGTTCATTCTATTCACCCTCAACCAACAGCTGATTATTCTATCAATAAACAGGCAATTTGTATTGGTGATAATGTAAGTTTTACCAGCACTGCAAATGGGGCTGATGGAGCTATTTCAAGTTGGCATTGGAATTTTGACGATGGCAATTCAAGTACCATTGCCAATCCTACTAATATTTACAGTTCGGCCAACACTTACCAAATTAGCCATTGGATTGTAAACAGTTTTGGCTGTAATAGTGATACCGCTATTAAGTCATTTAAAGTGTATGATTTGCCAACGGTGAATGCCGGCCCCGATTTATTTGTATTGGAAGGAGGTAATACCCGCATAAATGCTACTTATACCGGTGATGATAATATTTATGTATGGTCGCCCAACACTTATTTAAGTAATTCTTCAGTGGCACAACCTATTACTGCGCCTTTAATAGATATTACTTATACCATTTCGGTAAGTAACCCTGGAGGATGCAGTGCTTCAGATATAGTTTTTGTAAAAGTGCTTAAAGCTCCCAATATTCCCAACACATTTTCACCAAATGGCGATGGTATTAACGAACGATGGATTATTGAATATTTGGATACCTATCCCAATTGTAAAGTGATGGTATTTACAAGAGCCGGGCAAAAAGTTTTTGAATCAAGAGGATACAAAACACCCTGGAATGGTACATTAAACGGTAAGTCGTTGCCAATGGATACTTACTATTATATTATTGAACCCGAAAATGGTCGTAAACCCATTACCGGTTATGTTACTATCATTAAATAATTTTTATTAACTCCATAAGATAAAGAGGTATAAGAAATGAAAAAGATTTTTATTGCAGCATATTTACTAATGGCAACTTTATGGGTTACTGCTCAAGCCAAACCCTCGTACACGCAATATGTTTTGAATAATTATATATTAAACCCGGCTGTAACCGGAATTGAAAATTATACCGATATAAAACTAAGCTATCGCAATCAATGGACAGGTATTACCGGAGCGCCAGTTACCGGTTATTTTACAATGCATACCCCAATTGGGAAAAGCGATTTACGCACCAATGCCACTTCATTTCAAGTGCCTGGTGAAAATCCAAGGGGTAAACAATATTGGGAAGAATATACAGCCCCGGCCCCGCATCATGGAGTAGGGGTAACCATTTTAAATGATAAAGCAGGATACATTAATCGCTGGACTTTTTCTGGTTCTTATGCCTATCATAAACCCTTGGGAGTGCGAACAACACTTAGTGCAGGAATAAATGCAGGTATGAGCAGTATAAATCTCGACCGTTCAAAAATAAATTGGGCAAGTTTAGATCCAAACGACCCAGCAGTAGGTTATGCCAATGGTGAATTAAAAAAAGTAAAGCCGGAAATAGGAGCAGGCTTATGGTTGTATTCTGCCGATTATTTTGTAGGGCTTTCGGCTTTGAATATTGTTCCGGGAAAAGTGAAGTTTCAAAATAATAACGAACATGCATCTTACTATGAACCCAATTATTTTCTAACAGCTGGTTACAGATTATTGTTGAACAACGACTTAAATCTTATTCCATCTGTAATGCTGCAATACTGGCAACCACAATTGCTGGGAGTACATGGCAATGCAAAACTACAATACAAAGACCTGCTTTGGGTGGGAGCCAGTTACCGATATGGCGATCTTATTTCGGGTTATTCGGCGATGGCAGGTATGAATGTAGGCAATACATTTAATGTGAGCTATGCTTATGAAGTGGCTACCACTAATAAAATGCGTGCATATACTGGCAACACTCACGAATTAATGATTGGCTTCATACTTGGAAATAAATATGGNNCTATCTTTTTGAATGATATTTCTTAAACTGTCGTTTAATATTTGTTCTGTTACCATCATTATGGGTTCTGTTTTCCATTCTCCATTTTGAGTTTGAGTAACTCTAATAATACGGGTTGTGCTGGTACCATTGCTGTTTTGTTCGGTTATCACAAATTCTTTTGAATTTACAGGCTCGGTGGCAGCAAAGCTAATTGTGCTGGCCAGTGGATTGGTATCAAATGGAGGTTCGTTAAATTCTTCTTCGCTTTGTTTTTGTAATAATACTGACTGTTTTGCCCTGGCATTGGATGCCTTAATAGCAGCAATATTTTTTTCAACCATTGCCACTTCTTTTTCTGATACGCCGGCATCATCAACCGATGACGCAATCTCTGCAAATGTATTATTGTAAACGGGTTTATTCCATTCTTTAAGCTCAGATAAGTTGGCAATATAGTTTGCTTTTAGTTTTATAGTAGTTGATTTTGATATACCAGGTTTAGTAATAGAAAGCCCTGCAAAAAAAATATTCACCGAGAGTATGGCAAACAAAATAGCGGCAATAAAGGGAATTGCTTTGCCATTGTGCTGATTTTTAAAATTTTCTGTTGCTGAAAAAAAACGAATTCGGTTTAGCAACTCATTGCTTTTGTTAACAGCAGCCACCGGTACCCGAATAGGCTGCAACTGATTTTTTGCTATCAATAGCAAAGCTTCGGCATAACCAATAGAAGAGTAGTTAAATTGAAGCACCTGTACATCACAGTTTTTTTCTCTTTCTATTTTTATAAAACCTATTGCAATTTTTACAAAAGGATTAAAAAAGTAAACTGCTTCCATGCTTATAAGCATCCAGTTGTACAGGTAGTCTTTGTATTTGATATGTGTAAGTTCATGTATAATGAGTGCTTCGGTTTGGCAAACAGAAAGGCTGTTTACCATTGCAACCGGTAGTAAAATGATTGGTTTAAAAAAACCAAATACAATGGGCGATTTTACCTGATGGCTATACCATATTTGTACTTTTTGTTTAATGCCAAACCGGTAACTACTTTGTAAAGTAAAATTGCGAATTTCGGCAGATGCTTTTATAAAGCCGGCTTCTGAATGCATTTTTTTGAAGCGTAACCATCCTGCAAAGATTGCTGCAATTTTATAAGCCAATACAAAAGTATAGGCAGCAAATATCCAGGAACTATATTGTTGTATAAAGGTTTGTGATGAGCCAAACGATTGTAAAAGTTGCAGAATGGCATATCTATAATCAAAAAATGGAGTAGTGTAAATAAAATAAAAACTAATAATGGATAGCAATAATTGTGTTGCTAACATTACCAGTAATAAGTTACGCTTTGCCAAAGGCTGCCATTTGCTCAAAATATTTGTTGCAATAAAATATACCAATAGCAATAATGCCATCTGCCATATACTGTGCAACATAGTAATAAGAAAGCTATAAGCAAACTGTTCCATAAACAGCGGTTAGAATTTTATTTACCCCTTTTTTAATTGATTAATCAGTTGCTGAATTTTGTCAAGCTCAGCATTGCTGGGTTTGTGTTCGCCAAGGGCATGTAATACCAACTCTGTTCCCGAACCAGCAAACAAACTATTAATCATTTTATCTACAAACTGCGTTTGAGTTTTTTCACGGGTAATAGCGGCTTCATACACATGGGTTTTACTACTGCTATCACGACTTACTAATCCCTTTTCAAACATTATTTGCATGAGTTTAAGGGTAGTGGTGTAGCCTGTTTCCTTTGTTTTGTTCAATGTTTCGTTTACGGCCCTTACTGTAGAGGCTCCATTCAACCACAAAACAGATAATATCTCTAATTCCCCTTCGGTGGGTTTTATGATGTTATGTTTATTCATTATTACGATAATTTTCGTAGCTAAAGTATGAAATTATTCGTACAACTAAATACCATTGGTAAAAAATATGTTTTATCTAAAATGTTTTAACATTTTTCAAATACGATAGATATAGCCTAAATGTAAACTTACCAGGCCAGGTTGGTATTAAAAAAGGGAAGCACTTCTGTAAAAAAGCGACCATTGTATCCGCCAATCATATTACCATGGTTGCCCAAATATTCTTCGGCATAATGTTTAATACCATAGCTTTCTAATTTTTTACTGAATTGAAGAGCGGTAAAGGGGATATGAGTAAATTCTTCATTTCGGCCCCAATCAAACTTTATGGCTTTAAGTTTTTTAAGCTGGGGTAAATGGCTATCTATCATGTAAAAAGGAAATTGCATTTGCCATTGTTGAATTACATCTGTATGGTAGATGGCACTATCTGCTATGTAGGAAACCGGAAGGTTCACGGGTATGCCCTCCTTTTTTTCGTTTGGAGAGTAGGCCATTGCCATTGCCGTAATTACGCCTGCATAAAAAGCATTGAGGTCGTTGCCTGCAAAAATGCTATCGGCAGCGTTTATTAAATTTTTCTTTTGTTGCAGGCTCGATACTCTTTGAAATGCTTTGTTTGATAATGTAAAATCGCTCTGCCAATTCAACACAGCGGGGCTAAGAGCATATACCGATGAAAAGGTAGATGAAAATTGCATTGCAATTTTCAAACAACCATTACCACCCATTGAATGGCCGGAAATTCCACGAGAAGAAGGGTGGGGAATCGTTTTATAATTTTTATCAACCCAGTTTACCACATCTTTGGCAATAAAATCGGCCCAATTGCCCATAATAGAGTTGCTGTAAAAACTACCCATGTATTTTGTATTGCTGTTGGGAAAAACCATTATTACAGGGCGAATAATTTTTGCCTCAATGGCACTGTCCATCAATTGTTGCAATTGAAGCCATTCTACATATTCTTTATCGGTACCGTAATATCCATGTAAAAAATAAATTACAGGGTATGTTTTGTTGGAAGATGCAGAGTAGGAGGGCGGAAGATATATGCTTAAATCTCTTTGAGGATTTTCGCCCGCTTTATTCGTAAGCAAGGATGCAGCAGTAAATTTTTGATGAATCACTTTTCCTTGTGAAAAGGCATTGTGAACAATGAGTAATAGGCAAACTATTACTTTAAATATTCTTTGCATCATAGTTTTATTTTTTATTAAACAGTTTTTTTATTTCACCTTTACGTAATGCTATCCGTCCCTTATCTGTTTTAAGTATAATTGTTTTGGTACCAATTACTGCGGTTTTATAAACAGAAACCTCCTCCGTACCTAATTTAAAAAAACGAACATAGTCCTTATTTTTCCAGTTTTCTTTTTCAAAAAAAGAAATTAAAATATTATAAAAAGAAGATAGGGTACTGCCATTGCTGTTGAACCGTATGCTGAAGTAAGTTTTAAGTTCCGGCCTATCGTCATACATCATTAATAAAAAACTGCTGTCATGGCTGTTTGCAATGTACTCCAGGCTGGCTTTGGCAGGGCCGATGGTTTTTATTTGACCATAGAGTTGCCAGTTTTTTTTGGTTGTTGTGTATTCGGTGATTTGGGCATTTGTTTGAAGAAACAACCAACATAAAATAAATGTTATCAGATTCTTTTTCATTTTAAGTTTTTCCATTTTTTTGAAGTCATCATCAAGGAGCCAGCATACCTTATTCAATTGTTCGCATATCCACNNTCTTTCCTGGAAAGCAAACCGGGTTTAAGATATTTACCTTTTGCATTGAAATATTCTGAACCCCTTATCTGCATGCTGCTATCCATAAGTTCCTTTGCCAATTCGGTTGTGAATTGGTCTTCACGCATTTTTTTATCCATCACATTGTTGATAAAATTGTTTACAAGCTTTGTTATTTCTGGTTCTGTATCCTTTATTGTTTTTAAACTGGAAATACTTAACTCGGGTTGGTAGATATGTAATAACCTTGTAGAAATTTTGTAGGTATTGGCTTTGCTGAGGTTGGCGAATACAACCACGGCCATTTCCTTTTCGGGATATCGTTTTATCGTGCATTCAAAACCCTGCCAACTCCCATTGTGTTGTAAAATTCGTTTACCGTAAAGCGAATCTATCGACCAGCCAAAACCATAGTTTTCAATTGTTCCATCATTTAGTTTTGTGGGAGCCCACATCATATCATAGTATTCTTTTTTCAAGAGTTTACCAGCATTCAAACCAGCTTCCCATTTGACCATATCCAATACGGAAACATACATGGAGCCATCCGCTGTGGTATTAGCGGAAGGTGAAACCCATTCCTGATTTTTTAAGTTGTCATTCACCATACGGTATCCTGCTGCTCTGTTAGGTACAATATCTTCCTCACTAATGATCCTTGCTGTTGTCATACCAAGTGGTACAAATACACGCTCTTTTAAAAAATCACCATAAAATTTACCGGCCACTTTGCTGATGATAAAGCCAAGTGTAGCATACCCCATATTGCTATATCGTTGTTTATCTCCTGCTTTAAAGAGCAACGGCCTTTTTTTAAAATACCTGTACAAACTGTCTTCTGTGTAATCTGCCCTTCTATCATAAATGTTTGAATAATCACCGAATCCGCTGGTATGGTTAAGCAGATGGCGTACTGTTATAGAATCCCATCCCAAAGGAGCATCCGGAAAATATTTAGTGAGTTTATCCTCCAAACTCATCCTCCCATCCTGTACCAGCAACATTACTGCAAATGATGTAAACTGCTTGCCAACAGAGCCCGCTTGAAAAATGGTTTCCGCCTTTACCGGCACATTATGTTCGAGATTGGAATAGCCATAGCCTTTTACGTAATCAATTTTTCCATTTTTTACTACCACTATAGAGGCCCCTGGAATTTTTTGAATTTTCATTTCTGATTTAATCAGTGAATCCACGCTGTTTTTAACTGCATTGGATGCCGATTGTGCAAACACGCTGAAGTGAAACAAAGAAGCAAAAAATATTAGCAAGCTATACTTCATAAATTATTTTTTTATTTTAAAACTATATGATACCTGAGGCACCAAACCATTATTATTTATGCGACGAGTAAGAGAACAAGTAACCAAAACTGTATCTGCCCAAGAAATAAGATTAGCGTACCGGCCACCAAGTACATCAGCAACCATATCTGATTATCAAAAAATGTTCTTCCCATTGTTGGGTTTTTGTATCCATATAAAAAGCGATCACATTGTTCAAAAATAATAAATGGACAAGACGAGGGTGGCTGCCCTGATAAAAATCAAAAACAAATTTTTTACAGATACCAACTTACAATGCTCCATTATTAACCATTTCAAATAATTTGTACACAGCAAACCACATGAATACTGCTATCACAATTCCAAATATCAAAAGTACCGGCGATTTCCATGCTCCCTTTACAGTGCTTCGTTTTGGATTGCCTGAAAAATAAAATACATCTATCACATCATTTTCTTTGAATTTTCCATAGTTGCTCAATAATGATCCATAAGCCAATTGCCCCTGTTCATCATAAAAACAATATTGAACACTCTCGCCCGATTTTCGGGTAGCTGTAATTCGATAAATCCTTGCTTTTGCCATAATCCCGGTTTTTATCATTTTTATGGTTCGATGTCTTTTGTACAGAATGATAGCAAGGGGTAACATCCCAAAAACTCCAATAAATAATATCAAAGCATGAATGCCGCTCATTACTTATTTTTTGATTGGCAAATATTTTCCATAAGTAA
>DEHT01000073.1:0-50588 GCA_002352045.1 Chitinophagaceae bacterium UBA2793
TTGTAAATATTTCCTGCAAAAAAAATAATAACGATAATGTAGATCGTCCAAACATTCAAGCAACCATTCGCATGAATGAAACTTATCGGTTCGATTTAGGAGAATTTGGCTATGAAGAAGGAGCCTATATTACCAAACAAGCTACCCATTTTTCCATTAGTGAAACTTATAGGAGGTAGGAATCGGAAATATTACTTATTCATACAAACCGGCATACAATTTTGTTGGTACCGATGTAGTAGAAATAAAATCGGCCCGGGGTTCCGATGGAGCAAGCCCAAATGATAAAATAATTTTTACCACAATTCATTTTACAATTGTGCCATAAAATCTTTTTTCAATGATACTCTATAAAAGAACAATCTAAGGTTATTTATTAACTATCTATTTTTTTGAAGTTAAAATTGCCTTCGATTAAATCCAGCAACCTATTTGTAAACCTAAGCCCGAAGGGCTTAAAATTGAATTGCCGGGTGTGAAACGCACGGTAAAAAAATAGAATTTTTTAATGAACCCTGAAAGGGTTCAATATTTAAAAGATTTTTAATTATTTATCTGCACAACCAATCACTATTTTTGCTTGCCTCATTCGAACAATCACAAAAGTTAAGGAATAATTTTGCCTGCATTTTGTACGGCCCTCATAATAAAAAGAGACTAACAAGGTCAACCAACCTTTCGAGCCAAGCTGACTGCTCTTAACTTAATATCATTTTCCATTTAATGTTATTAAAAACTACCTAATATTTTTGTGTTACAAAACAGCACATTATTTTAGTCTAAATTTATGCTCTTATCAGCAACGCATCCCACATATTAAACAGTCCGATAGAATATCTTACCGGCATTACTGCCCTGCGTGGCGATTTGCTACGCAAAGAACTCAATATTCACAACTTCAAAGACCTGCTGGAACATTATCCGCTTAGGCATATTGATAAAACCAATATAGATAAAATTGCATCGTTGAAGTTGGGTGAAGAGTATGCTTATGTTGCAGGTATTTTAAGCGATATTAATTTGGTAGGTGAGGGCAGGGGAAAACGTTTAGTGGCGCACCTAAAAGACGATACCGGCATTATTGAATTAGTATGGTTCCAGGGTATAAATTGGGTACAAAAGTCGTTGGTGCCTGGCCATGCTTACCTTGCTTTTGGACGTTTGAGTTTTTTTATGGGTAAGCCCCAAATTGCACATCCCGATTTTGAACCCTACACTTCTCAAAAAGCATCGGGCAAGCAGCATTTGGAACCCATTTATTCTTCTACCGAAAAATTAAAAGCCAAAGGATTAAATGGTGCTGCATTAGCAAAATTTACACAGGAACTTTTTTTAAAAATTTCCTCAAAAGACCTGCCGGAAAATATTCCACCTTCCATTTTGCAATTCTATAAATTAATGCCTCGCTTTGAAGCATACCAGCAAATACATTTTCCTGCAACACCCCAACAATTTGAACTGGCACTACGAAGGTTGAAATTTGAAGAATTATTTTTTGCCCAGCTGCGCATCAATATGATAAAAATGCAAAGGCATCGCTTTAGTCGTGGATGGGCATTTGAAAAGGTGGGCGATTTGTTCAACAATTTTTACAATCATCATTTGCCTTTTGCATTAACCAATGCACAAAAAAAAGTACTCAAAGAAATACGAAAAGATTTTGGTAGTGGTAAACAAATGAATCGTTTACTGCAAGGCGATGTAGGCAGCGGTAAAACCATGGTAGCTTTGTTGAGCATGCTCATTGCAGCCGATAACGGCTTTCAAAATGTATTGATGGCACCCACCGAAATTTTAGCACAGCAGCATTTTATCAGCATTAAAAATTATGTAGGCAATTTGCCCATTGGGATAGAAATATTAACGGGCTCTACCAAAGCAAAGGCACGCAAACTTATTTTGGAAAATTGTGAAAATGGAAACATTTCAATTTTGATAGGCACCCATGCAGTAATTGAAGAAAAAGTACAGTTTAAAAATTTGGGATTTGCGGTGATTGACGAGCAACACAAGTTTGGAGTGGCTCAAAGGGCAAAGCTTTGGAAAAAAAATACCATACCACCACATATATTGGTAATGACGGCTACGCCCATTCCCCGAACACTGGCATTAACCGCCTACGGCGATTTGGATTACAGTGTAATGGATGAATTGCCCCCGGGAAGGAAACCAATTAGCACCATTCATCGTAATGAATCTGCAAGGCCACAGGTAATGGATTTTATTAAAGACCAAATAAAAGCCGGCCGGCAGGCATATATTATTTATCCACTCATTGAAGAAAGCAGCAAGCTCGATTATGAAAACCTAATGAAAGGATACGAAGAGGTGAAATCTTTTTTTCCGGAACCCCGATATTGGATAAGCATGGTTCACGGAAGGCAAAGCGCCGAAGAAAAAGAAACTAACATGCAACGTTTTGTTACCGGCGATACTCAAATAATGGTGAGTACCACCGTAATTGAGGTAGGCGTAAATGTACCCAATGCAAGTGTGATGTCTATTGAAAGTGCTGAAAAATTTGGGCTTTCACAACTACACCAATTGCGTGGAAGGGTAGGCCGAGGAGTTGATAAAAGCTATTGTATTTTACTTACCGGCAATAAGCTTAGTAAAGATGCAAGAGAAAGAATGAACATTATGGTTGAAACCAATGATGGGTTTAAAGTGGCGGAAAAAGACCTTGAAATTAGAGGCCCCGGCGAAATAGAAGGTACCCGCCAAAGTGGAGCACTCAATTTTAAATTAGTAAACATTGTAGCCGATAAAGCCATATTAGAAGTGGCTAGGGAAGAAGTAGAAAAACTCTTGAGCAATGACCCCGATTTGTTGGCGGCAGAAAACTTGCCAATAAAAAACCATCTGCAACTACAGCAGCATAAAACCGGCTGGGGAAAAATAGCTTAGTCAGATTTAAAATAAGTTAAAGACAAATTAAAGTATAGTGTTACAACATCGGTAGAATTGTTATTTACGTATATAGTAGTAAATTGTAAATAAAAACCATTGAGAAAATATAGCACCATAGTACTTTGCCTCATTGCATCTTTATTTCCTTCATTGCTAAAAGCTCAAATGGAGTTTGTAGAAAACAAAGGACAATGGCATCAAAATGTTAAATTCAAAGGCGATTTTGTTACCGGGGCCTTTTTTTTAGAGAACAAGGGTTTTACTGTTTTGTTACATAATCCCAACGACTTGCAAAAACTTGCGGTAGCCACCCACGGCCACGCACATACCGACAGTGGTAAAAAAATAAACATGCCGCCCGATGGAAAAATTGTTATCAATTCATTTGCTTACAAGGTTCAGTTTTTAGGAGCATCGGTAAGTGCTGCGCAAATTGCAGAAAAACCAATGAGTAGTTACAATAATTATTTTATTGGCAACGATCCTTCAAAATGGGCAGGCGATTGTAAGCTATACCAGGCAGTAACCTACAAAGACATTTATCCCAATATTGATGTGAGATATTATAGTGATGCTACCGGAAAACTTAAATACGATTTTATTGTAAAACCAGGCGGCAACCCGGCCTATATTGCTATGGAATATATAGGCCCTAAACAAATTTTTACTAAAGAAAAAGAATTGGTGATTTCAACCCCGGTAGGAGAGGTAAGAGAATTATCGCCTTACAGCTATCAATCTTCCTCCGGCAAAAACGAAACAGTTGATTGTAGCTACGAGGTAAAAGGAAATATTGTAAGTTTTAAACTGGGCCAATACAATCCGAAGGCTACATTGATAATAGATCCCTCCATTATATTTTCTTCTTTTACCGGAAGTACGATAGATAATTGGGGATACGCTGCTACTCCCGGAGCCGATGGTAGTTTGTATGCAGGCGGTATATCTTTTGGCTCGGGCTACCCGGTTTCGCCAGGGGCTTTTCAAACAACTTTTGGCGGAGGTATCAACGAGTCGGGCAATAATGGTGGATACGACATTGCTATTTTTAAATTTAATCCAACCGGCAACAACCGATTATTTGCAACATATATTGGTGGTAACGGCAACGAGCAGCCGCATAGTATGATTGAAGATGCTCAGGGAAACTTAATAATCGCAGGCAGGTCAAATTCTACTAATTACCCCAGTAGTAGTCAAATGGGGCCGGGTGGTGCGTACGATATTATACTCACAAAATTAAATGCATCCGGAACCGGTTTAATTGGTTCTGTAAGAATTGGAGGAAGCGGAGCAGATGGTGTAAATATTGAACCAAAGTATCCTACCGGTGGGGCTAGAAGTTTGCGGCGCAATTATGGTGATGATGCCCGTAGTGAAGTAATTTTAGATGCCGCCGGAAATATTTACCTGGCTTCCTGCACTCAGTCAAATAACTTTCCCACACAAAACGCATTGCAAACAACCAACAATGGTGGAGCAAATAACCAGGATGGGGTTATTCTTAAATTCAATTCCAGTCTTTCTGTCAACTTGTTCAGTACCTATTTTGGAGGCTCAGGAAATGATGCCTGCTTTGTAGCTAATATTAATCCTATTGACGGCACATTGTATGTAGCCGGGGCAACAGAAAGTAGCGATTTGCCAGGTGATAAAACTGGGGTGCTGGGCCCTGCTTCCGCAGGCATAGATGGCTTTGTAACACAGATTGCAAACAATGGCAGCGCTATAATACGTACTACATATATTGGTACTTCGGCTATAGATTTAGTATATGGTTTAAAGTTTGATCGTGCTGGTTTTCCCTATATAATGGGAACAACCACCGGAAACTGGCCGGTAGTAAATGCTACTTTCAGCCATGCAGGGTCCAAACAATTTATAAGTAAACTTCAGCCCAATCTTTCGGCAAATGTTTACTCTACTGTTTTTGGAGGAACCTCTACTGCACCAAAAATTTCGCCCATTGCGTTTATGGTTGACCGTTGTCAAAATGTGTATGTTTCCGGCTGGGGTGGCGGTATCAATCAGGAACAAAATTATCAACCCTCTAATACGCTGGGTATGCCCGAAGTAAATCCATTAACGGGTATTCCGGCCGCCGATGGTTCAGATTTTTACTTTTTTGTTTTGGAACGTGATGCAACCTCACAGCTATTTGGTTCACACTTTGGTCAAAATGGAGGGTTGGGAGATCATGTGGATGGTGGTACCAGCCGCTTTGATGAGAATGGAGTAATTTACCAGGCTATTTGTGCAAATTGTGGCCGGCCTCCGGGGGTTATTTTCCCCACCACTGCAGGGGTATGGTCTTCTACTAATAGAAGCTCAAACTGTAACCAGGCAGTAGTAAAAATTGAAATGAATTTTACAGGGGTTGGTTCAGGCGTACAAGCTTCTATCAATTCTGTAAAAAATGATACCAGGGGTTGTATTCCATTGCTCGTTCGTTTCTCTGATACTTTACGCACGGGAAAAAGATTTTACTGGAACTTTGGCGACGGCTCTCCGGAAATTATTACAACCGTTCCCGATACTTCTCATACCTATTTAAATGTAGGAACTTATTTGGTTCGCCTAATATCCGAAGATAGTGCTACCTGCAATATCAGGGATACCTCTTATGTTACTATCACCGCAGGAAACAACAGGGCTTTATTAGATTTTACACAGGTTAAACTTCCGCCCTGCGAAAGTTTAATTATGCAATTCACCAATACTTCTGTACCGGTATCGGGTAGTTTTGGCCCTCAATCTTTTGTTTGGGATTATGGCGACGGCTCTCCACTTGATACCAGCGGTTTTGCCCCACCAAGGTTGCATACCTATGCCGCAGCAGGAACATATATGGTTACCTTAAAAATTATAGACACCGTCTTTTGTAATTCACCCGATACCATTATGAAAGAGGTTAGAATTAATCCCCTGGTAAGAGCCCGGTTTGAAACCCCGGCACTTGGATGTGCACCATATAATGCACAGTTCAACAACACTTCTTTGGCCGGAACCAGTTTTATTTGGGAGTTTGGCGATGGAGGCAGTTCTACCGACGTTCACCCAACTCATTTGTATAGTTTACCCGGAGTTTATAATGTAAGGTTAATTGCTATTGACCCTTCCACTTGTAATTTGAGAGATACCTCGGCTTATTTTACCATAAGGGTAGAAGCTAAGCCCAATGCTTCTTTCACCTGGGCGCCCAATCCGCCCATTGCTAATACACCGGTACAATTTACCAATACTTCCACAGGTGCCATTACGAGTTATCTATGGAATTTTGGCGATGGCGAAAGTTCTACGGTTACACATCCTTCGCATCAATACAATGCCACCGGCACTTACAATGCCGAGTTGATAGCTTTCACCAATGCTGGCTGTTCCGATACTTTTAATTTAGATGTAGATGTAATTATTGTTCCCTTGCTTGATGTACCCAATGCATTTACTCCGGCACAGCCCACTAATAATATTATTAATGTTGCCGGATTTGGTATTGGCAAAATGGTTTGGCGAATTTACAATCGCCAGGGCCTCCTTGTTTTTCAATCCAATAGCCAAAAGCAAGGATGGGATGGAACCTACAAAGGAAAAATACAACCCATGGATGTATATACATATACTTTAGATGCTGAATTTACCGATGGGAAAAAACTAAGAAAATCAGGCGATATAACTTTATTGCGTTAGAAATAAAATGTAAGGAGGACCACATGAAACTTCAGTTAACCATATTATCAATTGGCATCGTTGCATTATCGGCTATAAATGCACATGCCCAGGACTTGCACTTTTCGCAATACTTTAATTCTCCACTCACAGTGAATCCCGCTAATACAGGTTTTATTCCTGATGCCGATTACAGGTTGGGTGTGCAATACCGTAATCAATGGAGTGCGCTGGTAAATGCACCCTACAAAACTATGACAGCCTTTGCCGATGCTCAAGTTTTTAGAGACCGGTTAGAAAACGGCTGGCTTGGCCTGGGAGCAGTGGTATTAAGCGATGCAGCCGGTAGTGGAAATCTTCGCTCCACAAAAGTATATGGCTCTGTAGCCTATCACCAAATGCTGGGCTTTAGCAGCTTGCTGAGTGCAGGTTTTAATATTGGATATGCCAACAAAAGAGTAGATCCGTCTAAACTTACTTTTCCCGATCAGTTTAATGGAGAATTTTTTGAAAGCGGTTTACCCACACAAGCAGTTTTTTCAAATACAAGCACAAGCTATTTCGACTTGCATGCAGGTATTAACTATGCCTACTTTCCACAGGAAAATGTTTATATAAATGCGGGCTATTCTATTTCTCATGTAAATAAACCCAGGGAAACTTTTTTCAACAATCAATCGGAAAATGGCATAATTCCCATGCGGCATATTGGTTTTGTAAATGCAATTTTAAAGTTGAACGACCAGGTTATTATTTCACCCAATGCCTATTTCTCCATCCAATCAAAGGCCACCGAATTGCAGGGAGGTGTGCAAGCTAATTTTAATTTATCGGAAGCCGGAGAAATGCAAGTAATTGGTGGTTTGTATTATAGGCACAAAGATGCTGTAATACCAATGGCTGGCTTAGTAGTTAATAATCTTAATTTCACTTTTAGCTACGATGCAACCATATCTTCTCTTAGAAATTTTAATAATTACAGGGGTGCTTTAGAATTTTCATTAATTAAAAAAGGGTTTTATCCTTCAAGTGCAGGCAGAGAAACTTTGTGCCCAAGGTTTTAAGCATTTTCTATAAAACTTTTTTTACCGACTTTTGCCCAAAATAATTTAAAATGGATTTGGTAACCGGCAGGCAACAATATGTACAATATTTAAACGACTTTAAAAGTATTTTAGGTGAATTATATGTATTTACCAATGAAGAAGTGCTGAATAATTATGCACATGATGAAACCGAAAATCTTCATTTTTTACCCGATATAGTAATAAAGCCATCTACAGCAGAGGAGTTGAGTGCGGTAATGAAAATTTGCAACCAACATAAAATTCCTGTTACCCCACGTGGAGCTGGTACCGGATTAAGTGGTGGTGCGTTACCTCATTTGGGCGGCGTATTGGTTTCTTTTGAAAGAATGACCGGTATTGATATTGACGAAAGAAACCTGCAGGTAACAGTAGAGCCCGGTGTAATTACCGAAAATCTTCAAAACGCCGTAAAAGAAAAGGGATTGTTTTATCCGCCCGATCCCAGCAGCCGTGGCAGTTGTTTTATTGGAGGAAACATTGCAGAAAACAGCGGTGGCCCCAAAGCTGTAAAATATGGTGTGGTAAAAGATTATGTAATTAATTTACAGGTGGTGCTGCCTACCGGTGATATTATATGGACCGGAGCCAATGTTTTAAAAAATTCTACCGGATATAATCTTACGCAGTTGATGGTGGGTAGCGAAGGTACCCTTGGCCTGGTAACTAAAATAGTTTTAAAACTATTGCCGCATCCCAAGTTCGATTTATTAATGCTGGTGCCTTTTAATAATTTGGAAAAAGCAGGCGAAGCCGTAAGTGCTATTTTTAGAGCAGGGTTTACACCCAGTGCATTGGAACTGGTTGAAATTGACGCACTAAAAATTGTAAGCACTTTTGTTGATAGTAGCGTGGTGCCGGTAACCGATGAAATGGAAGCACATTTAATTGTAGAGGTAGATGGCAACAATATGGATGTGCTAATGCAGGAGATGGAAGCCATTTCGGAATTGTTGCTACAATTCGATTGCGGTGAAATATTTTTTGCCGATGATGCACAGCAAAAAGCAGAATTATGGAAACTACGCCGTAGGGTAGCCGAAGCTGTAAAGTTAGATGGTTATACTATTGAAGAAGATACCGTAGTACCAAGGGCTGAATTACCTAAGTTGATAAGAGGTGTAAAAGAATTGGGTAAGGAATACAACTTTAAAGTAGTGTGCTATGGCCATGCCGGCGATGGCAACCTACACATCCGTATCAAAAAAGAAGGAAATATTTACAGCCTCCATAATCCAAATGTAATACCTGCTTTAAAAGCACTGTTTACACTTGTAAAAAAGTTGGGCGGCACCATTAGCGGCGAGCATGGTATTGGCTTAATCCAAAAAGAATACATGGATATAGTATTTAACCATACACAGTTGGAAATAATGAGGGGTATCAAAAAAACATTCGACCCCAATAATATTTTAAACAGCGGAAAAATATTTGATTAAAAAAATCGAACGTATGAAAATTAAAAACTTTGTATTTACGGCACTATTTGCTGCCATTTCATTTGCCGCCCTGGCCCAGGACGAAGAAGAAAAAGCTGGCTTCAAAAAAGAAAATTTATTTACCGGTGGTAATCTTACGCTGCAGTTTGGCAACCGCATCACTACGCTGGGGCTTAGTCCGTATTTTGGATATAGTGTAAATAAATTTATAGATGTGGCAGCTTCTTTAAATTTCAATTATACATCGCAAAGAGATTATGCAGTAATGGATGATAAAGTAAGGCAAACTATTTATGGTCCCGGTACATTTGTAAGGCTTTATCCTGTGAAATTTTTATTTGCACAGGCTCAATACGAATTCAATTTTATAAAACAACGCTATATTCAACCCGGCTATCCCGATCAAAAAGAAACATTTGATGCACATAGTTTTTTAATTGGCGGCGGCTATGCCGGAGGAAGGGAGCAAGGTAGTAATTCATTCTACTATTTTTCTGTATTATGGGATATTGGTAAAAATCAATATTCACCATATAAAGATTACTTACGAAGAGCAGTACCCATTTTTAGAGCGGGGTATAATGTAGGTTTGTTTCAAGGGAAAAGAAGAGGAGGTAATTAATTTTTAAGCTTTTGTGCTCAACATTTACATTCGTTGTTTTTAGTAATAGAAATGAATAATCGGTATTCAGATTTCTGCTTAAAGTAAACAATTCATTTTTAGACATTGTGTTTCAAATTTCTAATAAAGTTTTTACCTAAGTTCAATAGCACAACACGTTAATTTATTCTTATAAGTATTGCAAAATATCTTCCGGATTATTGAGTACCTGTATTTTTTCCTGATGGTTGCCATACAAAAAGCCTTCCTCCTGCATTTTTAAAATATGCACCATCAATGCATCGTAAAATCCATCGGTATTTAAGAAGAAAATTTTTTTGTTGTGTATGCTCAGTTGGTTCCAGGTAAGCATTTCAAATACTTCGTCTAAAGTGCCAAAGCCCCCGGGCAAAATTACAGCGGCATCACATTTGTCATAGAGCATTTGTTTGCGAATATGCATGGTTTCTACAATGTGCAATTCTGTTAATCCATTGTGTTGATGCTCCCATTCGGTAAGCACTTTAGGGATAATGCCAATGGCCTTTCCATTTTTTTCCAATACGGCATTGGCTACAGTGGCCATCAGGCCTTTGTTTCCGCCGCCATAAATTAAACTTATATTTTTTTTGGCAAGTATATATCCCAATGCTTTTGTGTGTGATTCAAACTTTGGGTTGTTGCCTGCTTTACTGCCGCAAAAAACCGCAATGGCATCAATGCGCATAAACTATTAGTTTTATCAACAAAGGGAAATCATTTTTCTTTACCTTCAAAACTTATTTAATTATTTCATACTAAATTTAAAAGCCGATATGTCTCCAGCAGTTTTATTTTCTTTTGTAATTGGGTACTTTCTATTGCTGCTTGCAGTTGCATGGTACACTTCAAGAGGTTCCAACAACCAATCATTTTTTATTGGAGATAAAAATAGCAATTGGATGCTGGTGGCATTTGGTATGATAGGCACTTCGTTGAGCGGTGTTACATTCGTAAGCGTTCCCGGTACGGTAGGTAGCAATTCATTTGCTTATTTTCAAATAGTAATTGGCTATTTTATTGGATACATTACCATTGCCTATGTATTGTTGCCCTTGTATTATAAAATGAATCTTACTTCTATTTATACTTACCTGGGAAACAGGCTGGGTGTAAAATCGTATAAAACCGGCGCCTCGTTTTTTATTTTATCCCGAACCCTGGGAGCCACGGCACGATTGTATTTGGTAATAAAAATTTTACAGGATATTATTTTGCAAGACCTCGGTGTTCCTTTTTGGGCAACCACTCTCATTATTCTTGCAATGATATTAGTATATACTTATGAAGGCGGTGTAAAAACAATTGTGTTTACCGATACGCTGCAAACTACATTCATGCTGGGAGGTTTAGTAGTGTGTATTATTTATATCTTAAACGCAATGGACCTCAGCTTTGGTGAAGCTATAACTGCATTGGGTAATGAGGGCGGCAAACAAGGCGCTTACTCCAAAATATTTTTTACCGACCCGGCCGATAAATTATTTTTTGTAAAACAAATATTGGCAGGTGCATTTATTACCATTACCATGACCGGCCTCGACCAGGAAATGATGCAAAAATCCATTTCGGTTAGCAAACTAAAAGATTCTCAAAAAAATATGGTGAGCCTTGCATTCATTATGGCCATTGTAATTTTTATCTTTTTGTTTTTAGGAGGGTTGCTTCATTTATATGGCGCACAAAAAGGAGTAACAGCAACCGGCGACGAATTGTTTCCCTTTATTGCCCTCAATCACATGCCCGGTATTGTATCCGTTATTTTTATTATTGCATTAATTTCGGCATTATTTCCCAGTGCCGATGGCGCCATCACCGCCCTCACATCATCATTTTGCATTGATATTATTGGCCTGCAACGCAAGCCCGAGTGGAACGAAACAAAAAGAAAAAAAGTACGTCAAAGAGTTCATCTTATTGTAGCATTTGTATTCCTGCTTTTTGTATTGGTATTCCATTGGGTAAACGATCCCAGTATGATTGATGTAATTCTAAAAATGGCTGCATATACCTACGGGCCACTGTTAGGTTTATTTGCATTTGGAATTCTTACAAACCGGCAGGTGAAAGATAAATTGGTACCGGTGGTTTGTATTTTATCGCCCATCATTTGTTTAATGGCAGAGTTTATTTTCCCCCATTTTTTTCCGGGATTCAAATTGGGACCCGAGCTTTTGGTAGTTAATGGTACACTTACTTTGCTGGGATTGTTGTTGATTTCATTTCCATCAAAATCATTAAATGCTGCATAATTGGAATTAGTAAATCTTAAGGTAGAAGCCTATGCACAGCAGTTTACTACAAAGCAGGATGCATTGTTGCAAAAAGTTTTAGATGAAACCAAGCTGCAACATCCACATGCACACATGCTAAGTGGCGATACACAAGGAAAGTTGCTTCAATTTTTAAGCATGATGTTAAAGCCTTCAAAAATTCTGGAGGTAGGTACGTTTACCGGATTTAGTGCATTAAGTCTTGCAAAAGGGCTACAGGCCGATGGCATGTTGCATACCATAGAAATTAGAACTGATGATGCCAGGGTGGCTCAGCAATATTTTGACAAATCGGTATATGGAAAGCAAATACAATTGCATCTTGGCAATGCTTTGGAAATAATTCCATCACTAGATGAACAATGGGATTTGGTATTTATTGATGCCGATAAAGTGAACTATATTCAGTATTACGAATTAACTTTGCCAAGGCTGAATGCAGGTGGTATAATTATAGCCGACAATGTATTGTTTCATGGACAGGTAATGGAAAGTGAAGTGAAAGGAAAAAATGCTTTAGCCATTCATGCTTTTAACGAACACATTAAAAACGACGAAAGGGTAGAGCAGGTAATGCTAACCGTTAGAGATGGACTTACCCTTATTAAAAAGAAATAAAATGAAAAAGATTATTGTTTCTATGCTTTGTCTTTTTGCTACATATACTGTAGTAGCACAAAGAATGACAGCGCAGGAATATATTGAAACCTATAAAGATGCTGCCATTGCCCAAATGAAAAGATTGGGGGTGCCGGCATCCATCATTTTGGCACAGGGCTTATTGGAAACAGAAAGCGGCAATAGCGACCTGGTAAAAAGATCGAACAATCATTTTGGTATTAAATGCAAAAGCACCTGGACCGGTGAAAGTGTGCGCCATACAGATGATGCACCCAACGAATGTTTTAGAAAATATGCAAGCGCAATGGATAGCTATAAAGACCATAGCGATTATTTATACAATACACCCCGGTATGCTTCTTTATTTAAGCTGGATGCTACCGACTACAAAGGCTGGGCTTATGGTTTAAAAAGAGCAGGCTATGCTACCAATCCACGCTATCCTCAAATTTTAATTAGCAATATCGAAAAATATAATTTGCAGCAATACAACNNTCAAACAGTAGTAACCGAAGAAAAGAAAGATGCCAATATTTTTAAAAAATTATTTGGAACCAAAAAATCTCAAAGCAATCAATATTTCAATAAGCTTAAAGCAGTAATGGCCTTTAAAGGAACATCCTTGCTTGCCATTGCCACCGAACAGGAAATAGCCTTAGTAAAATTATTAGAGTACAACGATCTTGCAACCGATGGCCTTTTGCACGAAGACCAATGGGTTTACTTAGAGAAAAAACATAAAGAAGGTAATAGAGATTCCTATACTGCTTTACAGGATGAACGCTTGTACGATGCAGCCCAAACCAATGGAGTTCAATTGGCAATGCTGGCACAGTACAACAATCTTTCATTGGAAAGTAAGTTGAAACAAGGAGATGTAATAAAATTGAAACCGGGTGTTGTAATTGAAAATAATAAGAGTAATGCCCTAAATAAAACGCATGAGGTACAAGCAAAGGAAGGGCTTTATGGCATTGCAAAAAAATACAACGTATCGGTAAATGAATTAAAAACCTGGAATAATTTACAAGACGATGGTTTAAAACCGGGGCAGCAATTAATAATAGCAAAATAGAACGCATGGCAACTATTAAAGTATTTGATAAAACATTTGAGCCATATATTTCTGCAGTAAAATTGGCAGAGCAAATAAAAAGACTAGGAGAAGAAATAAACAGAGATTATGCCGGAAAGAAACCGCTCATTATTGCCATATTGAATGGCTCATTCATGTTTGCATCCGATTTGTTTAAAGAGCTGAACTGCGACCCCGAAATTTGTTTTATAAAATTAGCATCTTACAAGGGCACTAAAAGTACCGGCAATGTAATTACATCTATCGGGCTCGATGAACCATTAAAAGACAGGCATGTGTTGGTGCTGGAAGATATTGTTGACACCGGTAAAACCCTTAGTGAGTTTTTACCTCAGTTGGTAAATCAGCAACCGGCTTCATTAAAAATAGTGTCGTTGTTGCATAAACCGGAAGCACTCGAGTATCCTTTAACCATCGATTACCTGGGTTTTAGCGTACCCAATAAATTTTTGCTGGGTTATGGTCTGGATTTTGATGGAAAAGCAAGGAACTTACCCGAAATTTATCAATTGACAGAGGATTAGTGAAATACATTTGATAAAATTTCGTTTTGGTAAGAAATAACTATTGTGTTAACTGTTATTGCTTGAAAAAACTAAGTATATATTGTATTGCCATACTGTTTGCACAGGCTGCAAATGGGCAATACTATCTTAGAGGAGAAATAAAAAGCGATAAAAAGATGCCCTTGCAAAACGTAAGTATCTTTCTCCATTCTTCCAAACAACTTTTTCATTCCGGCAGTTATGGTAGTTTTGGTTTTACGGTTGCTAAGGCATACGATTCCCTTACTTTATCGCTGGAAGGATATGAATCGAAATCGGTTTATGTAAAAACCTCCGACTGGCAAAACTTTGTGCTAAAATCAACCTCCGATGCTGCCACCAAATCTAAACAAAAACTAATTTCACTTACTAAAAATCAGTCACAAAACACCCGAAACGATTGGTTCACTCGAAATGAAACTTATTTTCAATTAATAGAAAACGATCAGGTTGTTACTGCAAAGTTTCCTACAACCGGCTTTTCTTTAAATATAAATACAGCTTCTTACAGCAATGTTCGGCGATTTATAAATATGCGGAGCAAAGTGCCGCCCGATGCAGTAAGAGTTGAAGAAATGGTGAACTATTTTAACCTTTGCTACAAGGAGCCCCCACCTAACGAAACTTTCAACATGAGCACCCGCTTAACGGCTTGCCCATGGAATGCTCAAAAACAATTGCTGTTTATAAATTTAAATGCAAAAAAACTTCAACTCAATCAAATAGCTCCTGGCAATTTTGTTTTTTTAATTGATGTTTCGGGTAGTATGGATGACGTAAAAAGATTGCCATTGCTAAAAGCTGCATTTCAATCATTAGTTAAAAATTTAAGGCCACAGGATACGGTATCCATTGTTACTTATGGTGGCTCTGTGGCGGTATGGCTGCAACCAACATCGGGTGCCGAAAAACAAAAAATTATAAAATCTATTGAAGAATTAACCGCCGCAGGTGATACACCCGGAGAGTCGGCCATTCGCATGGCTTACCAATTGGCAGAAAATACATTTATTAAAAACGGCAACAACAGGGTGATACTTGCTACCGATGGCGACTTTAATGTAGGCGAAACTTCAGAAAAAGCATTAGACGAATTAATTACCAAGAAAAAACAGTCGGGTGTTTTTCTTACCTGCCTGGGTGTGGGCATGGGAAATTTTAAAGATTCAAAATTGCAAACCCTTGCCAAAAAGGGCAATGGAAATTATGCCTACTTAGACGACCAAATGGAAGCTGAAAAAGTGCTGGTGAAAGAATTGACTCAAACTTTTTATGCCGTTGCCGATGATGTGTACATGAATGTGAACTTCAACCCCGCAATGGTAAAAGAATACCGCCTAATTGGATTCGATAATAAAAGAGAAGCACTCAACGAAATGAATGGCGAATTGGAAGGAGGCGAAATTGGAAGCGGAAACAGCACCATTGCTATTTTTGAAATATTACCAACCGAACAAAATATTAAAACCACCGGCACTACGGTGGCCGATGATATTGCTAATATTCAATTTAAGTATGGACTGTGCAACGATACAGCTACCAAAACAATAAATTATCCTGTAAAAGACAATTTTGTAGCGTTTGACCAATTAGAAACTTCTTTACGCTTTGCCACTGCCGTTGCCATTTTTGGCTTAAAAATTAAACAGTCAAAATATGCTCCCTCAATGTATTGGGAAGATTTGTTAGCTATTGCACTTTCATCGGCAGACAGGTCGGATTATCTCCAAAATGAATTTATTGGCTTAATAGAAAAAACGCAAAAAATATATCCCGAAAAAAAGAAAAAGAAG
Organism: Chitinophagaceae bacterium UBA2793; assembly: GCA_002352045.1. Classification (GTDB taxonomy): domain Bacteria; phylum Bacteroidota; class Bacteroidia; order Chitinophagales; family Chitinophagaceae; genus Ferruginibacter. Next base: position 16,069 of record DEHT01000073.1, read on the forward strand.
AAGAAGTAATTTATAAACTACCTTCTGTTACTTCTTTCAATTTGTTTTTTACTTTTTCTAATGCTTCCGCAAAATTACTCCCGTTTATTTTAGCTTCTATACTTTTATAATATTGAATACCCGCTTGCAGGTTTTGAATAAAGTTGTGGTAATATTTTTTTCGTTGTTCCATTTGATTATTTAGCCGGTCTTGCTCCATTTCATTTTTCATAAATTGGATATACAAGTTTAATTCGGCAATAAACAGGTGTGGTCTTTGTGGATTGGTTACTACATTGGCCCTGCCATAAATATGATCTACCATTGTTTTGAGCGAAACGGTTTTTGAAAAGTTTTCAATATTGGGCCCCGGGCAAATACTCACAGCCGTTTGTGTTTTTAAAAAAGGGTGTTCGTAACTGATAGGAGCCGCATTGCAAAGGCTCACACAAAGGCATTCCTTATCCAACACTTCTTGTTCCTGTCGCTTATAGGTTGCCGCCGGAAGATTGAGCGATTGCAATTGCGCAATTTTCAATCGCTGGTATTTTTGCGATGCAGTGCAAATGGGCTCTTTGGTAAACTCTGTATTAAATGCCAGGTGTTTTTCGGTGCAGGGGCTTCCGGGTTTGCCAGCATCAATCCTACGTTGTTTTTCAATATCGGAGCTGGTACCTTTTAAATAATAAAACCGTACACCCAATGGCGAATTTTTGCTCAATACCACATCCTTTGCTTTTGCATTGCATAATAATTGCATCGTGTGTTCATCTACGGTAGTAGCCTCCGGTACTAATAAAAACGGTGTACCCCAACCGGTGCTTTGCAATCCATAATATTGGCGAAGCAATTTATCTTCTTCATAAGTGCCAATGCCTCCCTGGGCCGAAATACTTATTGCAGGAGGGTTTGCAGGGAATGCCATATTTTTTCTTTGAAGAGCTGGTACATAAATCTCATAAAGCGCATCCATTAACTCCTGTCTTTTGGTTTTAAATTCTTCTAATACCGGCCCCATTAAAAAACCTTCAGAAGCAAAAGCATGGCCTCCGCAATTGAGCCCCGATTCAATTCTAAATTCACTTACCCATATTCCTTTTTTTGCCAGGTATTTACCCTGTATCAAAGCCGAACGATAGTCGCTCACCTTAATCACTATCCGCTTATTAAAACTGCCATCGGCATTTTGATAAAATTCATTGCATTGTTCCAGGTAATTATACAAGCGGGGATTCATACCGGCAGAAAATATAATGGAAGAATGATTTAATGTACTGTTGGCATAGCCTCTTAAGGCGGTAACTGCATCCGAACCATCGGCAATTGGTTCTCCCTGTTTGTTTACCACATCACGGTCAACCTTGGTCATAATATTTACATCAATACTGCCCGGCTGCATTTGGCTACGCAGTTGTTGTTCTAAATTTTCCTTTAAAGCGGGGTCGGCAGTTTTACCCAATTGATAATAGAGTTGTTTCAATTTGCTTTCTTCAGGCAACATTTCAAAATACTGTACTATTTCGGCACCTGCTTCAAAAGCTGATGATTTTAATTTTTCAAATTGCTCCTGCACCATTTTATTTACAAGGTTCAAATAATCGGTAATTCTTTTTGCCCGATAATCCGGCTCCTTAGTGCCAATGGGCAGGTAGGCTTTTCCTTGTTGTTTATAATAATGACTACGCATCATTTCTATAAGCCGGTCTTCTACTATGGATATTACCGATGATATTCCAAAGTGGGCTACTTTAATGGGCGAATCAATAGTAAATGCAAGGCCCATTACGGGAATATGAAAACTGTGTACTGCTGCTGTTGTCATTATTGAAATTGTATGGTTTTTGAAAAATTTATTACTGATTGATTATTGGTTGCTCATAGGTATATTATTTTATTGGTTGTACCTGTTCCAATGCATTTTTTTTGCAAAGCCCAAAGCAGCATCAGTAAATTTGATGCTGTTGAGTTGTATTACCCATACCGCTCCGGAAATAGCCAATGCCATTGGGTTTTGTTGGTGATAGTATTGGGCTGCCTGTTTTGTATCTACATTTTCCAATGGCAATACTTCGCCTTCAAATTGCAGGCCCTTTATTAATAGCTTATTTAATTTATCGGGTAAAATGGTTCCGGAAACTGTTGGATGCCGCAACAATAGCTGTGAATGTTTTGTTTGCAACGATGATTTAAAGTATAGCAGTTGTTCACTGCCGTTATATACATAGAAACAACTAAAACAATAAGGCTTCAAATCTTCATCTACACAGCATACGGTAGCCGATGATTGCGTTCGTAAAAAATCTTCTATTCTTTTTGTCATTGTACTTTAATTATTTTAACCGGGCATTGTCGGGGTAATATTTTTTAGTTGTATAATTCTACATTTTTATCGCTGTAAGTAATCCGGCATTGTTAATATAACATTGTAATGAACACTCCACCTATAAGGCACCCATACAATACAATTAATACCTTCCAAAAAGAATGTGCATTTTTCAACTCCATAAATTGAAAAGCCACGGTTAAAAATTTTGCAATAGAAAATGCAACGATGGCCAACACAATTGTTTTTGAAATTGAAAAGGACGACAGCAAAGCCCCCGTCAATGTTAAAACTAACAGTAGTGCATAAGTGTATGTGAGTGTTTTTTGCATCTTAAAATAATAAGTAAAGAATAGGAAATAAAAGCAGCCATATCAAATCGCACATGTGCCAAAATGCAGTACCGGCTTCTATGTCGTCCAAAGAGGCTTTTTCTTTTTTTTGTTGAATGCCTCTTCGTATAAAAAACAGGATGACAACACCCACCAACACATGCAACCAGTGAAAGGCCGTAAGCAACCAGTAGTTCATAAAAAACGAACTATAATTCATGGTTAGCCCTGCTTCCAGTTTTTGATGGTACTCCACTATTTTCAAAACCAAAAATGCAAGTCCCGAAATAATAGCCCAACCAAAAAAGCGATTGGTTTTAGCATACAACCCGGCTTTAAAATAATACACGGCCCTCGCCGCAAAGTATCCGCCGGTTAAAAGAAAAACAGTATTAATGGCAGCAATGGTTTTATTGAGCAATTGGCTGTGTTGATGAAACAATACCCTTTCCTGCGAACCGTAGTAAGCCAAAGCAGCTATAGCCATTCCAAAGGTTAATAGCTCTACATAAATTACAATCCAAATTAAAATGCCGCCCGGTGGATAGAATATTGATTTTTGTTGCGTACTTACCGAATCCAATTTATTGATGTTTTATTTTCTCATATAGTTTAGCCATTGAATGCAGCAACGCTACCGGAGAGGTTAAAATTTGATAATGATTTTGCCCAAACATTTGTGGCAAATAATATTTTGCATTGGCTTCAATTGCCAGCGCATAGGCATTTATTTGTTGTTCGTTCAATTCACGTAAAGCCTGTTTAATATCCTGGATGCCATGCTGGCCTTCATACTTATCATAGTCGTTGGGTTTTCCATCGGAGAGCAGGATAATCCATTTGTTTCGGGTATCTGTTTGCTGCAGCCTTGCACCTGCATGACGCAGCGCCGGGCCTATACGTGTATAACCTGCCGGTTCCGCTGCGCCAATTTTATTTTTTGCTTTGCTCCATCTTTCGCCAAATTCTTTTAGTGTAATGTATGAAGTATAGTTTCGGGTTTTTGAGGAGAAACCATCAATGGCAAAATCAATATTAAACTCATGCAAAATTTCACCAAACAAAATACTCACTTCTTTTTCTACATCAATCACCCGGTTGCCGGCTGCATAGCCATCGCTTGATAAACTAATATCGAGCAATACCAGTATGGCAATATCTTTTTCTTTTTTTCTGTTGCTAAGATAGATGCGTTCATCCGGTGATTTACGTGAATGTATATCGGCATACATATCGGTTAATGCATCCAGGTCAAAAGATTCGCCTTGCAATTGCCTGCGCTGCTGCAGCATTTTATTATTTACACTGGTAAGCATTTTTCGCAAACCGGTAAGTACCGTTCTGTATTTCTGCATAGTTTGCCGGTAATAGGCTGCATCTGTTTTCAACTGTGTTTTGGGATATACTTTGCAAAATGCCGGCAGGTATTTTCTTTTTTTAAAATCCCATTCATCGTATGTAAGATGGAATCCTTTTTCATCGGTTAATGCACTTTCGGCCACCGAAGTATTCTCCACAAAATCGGCCTGATATACCGAGTGTACGGTATCATCCACCCTTACGGTAAAGTTCATGCTCATATCATCCAAAGCAGCCTGGTGATCTTCTAATTCATCTTTGCCATCAAAGTCTCTCCAGTTGCCATTGAATGCTTCGGCTGCTTCTATTTTTTCAAAACTGTGCATCAGAACATAATCTTCCTGCTGTTTTTTATCAATGGTTAGTGAAGTTATTTCTTCAACTGCTTTAGCTTGTAAGGTAGTAGCGGCTTCTATTTTTTGATGCATTGCTTTTACGGCATCATCAAAATGTTGTAGTTCGGTATCGGGTGTTTGCTCAAGTGTGTTCTTCATCCACTTACCATAGAGCCAACTACTATCTGTTTTTTTTGTTTTTTTATCAATAGGTATGTTCAGTACAAAGTAATCGTACCATTCTAATAGCGCCGGATATTCATTGAATAATTGCTGCAATACCTGTGGTGCTGTTTCAATGGCTTTTGATGAAGAAAGGATTTCGTCTGCTGCGTTCGGTGGCCAGTTGAGCTGAAGTTGTTTTTGTACACACAGGTAAAGGGTTCTAAAAATGTAGAACCTTTTGTTCCATTCTTTGGTTTCAAAAAGTGCAATAGCTGCGGGCAAAAAAAAGTTTTTGTTTTTGTAGCCGCCTTCTCTTTCTGCGGCATACATTTCAATAGCGCAGCCACATACTGCTCTTGCAAGTAAGCTAAGCCTTGGCTTTATATCGGTAAGGCATACCTGCTTTTTCAAACGCTCTGCATCGTTTAGTTGCCTGTGCTTAAAAAACTGTACTGCCTTTTTAAATAGTATTTCATCTAATTCAAATCCCATGATGCGGTAGGTTAAATCATCAAATCGCACAAATCTTTTAATGCCTCAATAGTATCGGGTTCATCAGTTAATGGTTGCACTATGGCCACATGCACTGCAAGGCGTTTGCCCAAACCATTTTGAATGAGTTTTGCTGCATCTACCAACAGCCTGGTTGATACTGTTTCTGCAAGCCCCAACTCGGTGAGGTTTCTTATTTTGGTGCCAATGGCCACCAGCTTTTGGGCAGTTTCTTTTTCAATACCCGATTCCTGCATTAAAATTTCGGCTTCAATTTTAGCTTGTGGGTAATCAAACTGCAATGCCACAAAACGCTGTCGGGTAGAAGGCTTCAGCTCTTTATATCCTTTTTGATAGCCGGGGTTAAAGGATGCTATCATTTGAAAATCAGGGTGTGCTTTAATGGTTTCGCCCAGTTTATCAATAAACAATTCCCGGCGATGGTCGGTAAGCGAATGGATGGCTACAATTACATCGGGCCTGGCCTCTGCCACTTCATCTAAATATAAAATATAACCATTTCTAACGGCAATGGTTAGCGGCCCATCAATCCAAATGGTTTCGGCGCCTTTAATGATAAAGCGGCCTATTAAATCGGTAGCCGATGTTTCTTCATGACAACTTACAGTAATTAATTTTTTATCTACCTCATTGGCCATGTACTCTACAAACCTGCTTTTGCCCGAGCCGGTTGGGCCTTTTAAAAGCAAAGGCAGATTTAATGTACTGGCATGATGAAATACTTCTACCTCGGTGCCTATGGCTTTATAAAAAACTGTTTTTTCTTCTACTAACATTGTTTATCATTTATACATTTTAAGAAAACAAAAAAGGAAAGGAAGTTTCACTATGTTACTCCTTTCCTTTTTCAATTCTCCCTCAAATTATTTTATTCATTTACTGTAGCCGGCTGCAGGCCTTCATCGGAGGCCTTGCCGTATTTAATAAACTCTACTATATACATTACTATACCGGTGGTAAATAGTGTAGCACAAAGCAGTAATACCACAAAGTGGATACTGATTTCATCCTGCACTTTCATAAACTCCATTTTCATTTTACGTTCCATATATACCTGTGCCACACCTGCTACACCAAAGGCTACCGTCATCCCCAGTATGCCAATATTTGAAAACCAAAAAGCCATGTGCCCCGTGGTTTTATCGTAGCGTTTTCTGCCGGTGAGGTTGGGTAGTGCATAACTAATGATGGCTAATACAATCATAGCGTAAGCACCCCAAAATGCGTAGTGGCCATGCATGGCAGTTACTAAAGTTCCATGCGTATAAATATTTGTTTGTGGTAAAGTGTGTGCAAAGCCTAATAAACCTGCGCCAATAAAGGAAACAATGGAAGCGCCTACGGTCCAGAATAAAGCAATTTTATTGGGATGCGATTTTTCGCCCTTGCGATACATATACACGGCAAACAATGCCATTGCTAAAAATGCTAATGGTTCCAATGCCGAGAAAATTCCACCTACTACCAACCATATTTTATTTACACCAATATAATAGTAGTGGTGCCCGGTGCCTAATAAGCCCGATAAGAAAGTTAACCCAACGATAACGTATAACCACTTTTCAATTACTTCTCTATCTACACCGGTTAATTTTATTAAGAGGTAAGAAAGGATACCACCCATAATTAACTCCCACACACCTTCTACCCAAAGATGCACTACCCACCAGCGAAAGAAAGAATCGGTAACCTGGCTATCGAACCATATCATACCGGGTAAATAAAGTAGTGCAGCAAAAACTAAACCCATGGTAAGCACCAGTGCTGTAGTAGTTCGTCGTTTTGCTTTGTATAATGTGCCTAATATCAACCCTAAAAACAACAACACATTAACTACCACTAAGTAATCGAGTTCACGGGGAATTTCTAAAAACTTACGTCCTTCCCAATGATTAAAATGATAGCCCACAATGGCCACTACGCCTACTACTGCCAGCGATATCAATTGCACATAAGCCAGTTTTACATTGATGAGTTCTCTTTGTGCTTCTTCGGGGATAATATAATAAGCAGCACCCATAAAACCGGTAAGCAACCATACTACCAATAAATTGGTATGCACCGCACGGGCTGTATTAAAAGGAATAATATCGTGCAGTCCATCCCAGCCAATACGGGCAAAGCCCATGATAAAACCATACACAATTTGCAGGGTAAACAACAGCATACATAGCCCAAAAAACCAGTATGCAACTTTTTGTGATTTATATTTCATTTCTCAAAATTTAATGGGTTATTTTTTTTCTTTAGATAAAGGAGATACCACCCGGTCGAAACCATTGAGGTCAATTTGGCCAATCCATTTAAAGTATTCAATCATGGCCTTGGTATCGGCATCATTCATTTGATACTTTACCATTTTTCTGCCATTGGGTCCCCAGGGTATGGGCGATTGTAATACAGCTTTTACATAGGCTTCGCCCCGGCGGTCAATTACCTTTGTAAGCTCGGGTGCATAGTAGCCGCCCTCGCCTAAAATGGTATGGCAACCCATACAGTTATTGGTTTCCCACAACTCTTTTCCCCGAACCACTTCCGAAGAAATTTTGCTGTGATTGGTTTGGTCGTTTGATGGCTGAAAAGAATACACCGTAAGGCCAATAAAGGCCAAAAAGGTAACCACCGTACCACCTAAAAAAAAAGTGCGGGCTTGCGATTTTGATAGCATAGCTTAAAGTTTTGGTTAGAAATTATCTAAAAAAATTTGGACAATTGGATCATTACAGGGCAAAGGTATTTTAGCGTATAGGGATACTATATGCGTATGGTCATACGATTGTTTAATTATTACCTGTATTGAAATTTGATATTGAAATAAAATGGATGATCCGATAATGAAATAGTTTATCGGATGCTGCCTGCAAGCATTAAAATGTTTTTAAAAATTGAGAAGATTGAGGGGTCTATCAAATGTTTATCAGAAATAAAATAATGCCAATTTGTAAAAAGAATGGGGCTGCATGTTTGTAAATATGAAAGGATATAAGACCGAATTAATAAATAAATTGACAGATACAGAATTGAAATAAAATTATAATTATTGTCCGACTAAAAAACTTCAAATTGGGCTAAAGCCCATAAACGGTGCTGGTTTCAATTGTTGGTTTCAATAGCCCAGGGTTTAAACCCTGGGCTATTGATTCAAATCTTCTCCAGGTGGGCTTTAGCCCAACTTAGTCGGAGAATAGTATAAAATTATAAAAAAATGCCGGCTTAAGCCGGCATTAAAAAAAGAGTTTATTTACTTAAAGTTTGTTTCCTTCTTTTGGAAACACAATCCAGGGTTTAAAAGTTTTGGCTTCTTCAAATTTCATGTTGGCATAAGAAATAATAATTACAATATCGCCTTCGGCTCCTTTGCGTGCAGCAGGCCCGTTTAAACAAACCACACCACTTCCTCTTTTGCCTTTTATGATATAGGTTTCTATTCTTTCTCCATTGTTCACATTTACCACCTGAACTTTTTCATTTTCTATAAGGTTGGCAGCTTCCATTAAATCTTCATCCAGTGTAAGGCTTCCCACATAATTTAAATTGGCTTCTGTAATTACCGCCCGGTGCACTTTTGATTTTAAAACTTCAATTTCCATTGTTATTAATTTTGGCAAATGTCTGTGAATTTTGCCTAAGAAATTCATTTTTACAGAATTTTAAACATAGTTTCAATGATTAAAAAGTATAGAATGAGAAAATGGTTGAATGTGTTTTTTATTGTAGCAACATTGGCAGGATGTGCCGGTAATAAAAGCGGCCATCCGGTTGTAATTATTGAAAGTGCTTTTGGTGATATTGAGGTGGAGTTGTATGAAGACAAGGCTCCTAAAACGGTTGCTGCTTTTTTAGCGGGTATAGATGCAGGCTTATATAAAAAAAGTTCGTTTTACAGAGTGTTAAAAAATGAAGATGCCCCTACCGAATATAATTATGGTTTGATACAAGGTGGTGTATTTGAAAGTAAGCCAGAAACCGTTACAAAATTTGTACCTCACGAATCGCCCAGGCAAACGGGCATTTCGCATGAAAGTGGTACCATTTCAATGGCTCGAACAACGCCGGGTTCGGCCAGTTCCGAATTTTTTATTTGCATTGGCAACCAAAGCCAGTTTGACAGCAGCAGCCGGGGCAATGCAGATGGACTGGGATATGCAGCCTTTGGAAGGGTAATAAAAGGAATGGATATTGTAAAAGCCATTCAAAATGAAAAGAGCAATGGCGATCGTTTTGTAAAAGCCATAGCTATAAAAAATATTGAAAGAGATTAATGCTGTTGCTTAGCTTTGCAGGCCTGCAAAACCAGGGTACAAGTTTATGATAAGATTAGAGCATTTTACTCCAAACGATTTTTCTCAACTCATTCATTGGATACATAGCGAAGAGTTATTGACCAACTGGGCAGGGTCGCTGTTTTCTTTTCCACTCACAAAGGAAAGTATGGAATGGTACCTGAGTGATACAAACGATATTGAAAAATCGGATGCTTTTGTTTATAAAGTAGTGGAGGTTGAAAGCAATGAAGTGATAGGTCATATTTCTCTGGGTGGCATTAGCAGGAAAAATAGAGCCGGAAGAATAAGCCGTGTATTAATTGGCGACGATAAGCACAAAGGCAAAGGTTATTGTGTAGAAATGATAAAAGCTGTTTTAAAAATTGGCTTTGAAGAGCTGGGTTTGCACCGCATTAGCCTGGGTGTGTATAACAGCAATTTGTCGGCATTAAAATGTTACCAGGCTGCCGGTTTTATAATTGAGGGAACTATGAGAGACGTGGTTTTAAACAATGGCAAGTGGTGGAGTTTGATTGAAATGGGAATATTGGAAGATGAATGGAAATTAAGAAACTAAAAAAAGCCCGGGATTTAGCCGGGCTTTTATATAAGATATAGTCTTCTAAAATTTATAATGCAATTTGTTTTTCAACCATCATTTTGCGAAGGTTGATTAAGCCATAACGCATACGCCCAAGCGCTGTGTTGATGCTGCATTTGGTGAGTTCGCTAATTTCTTTAAAGCTAAGGTCGGCATAGTGGCGAAGAATAATTACTTCTCTTTGATCTTCGGGTAATAGGTCAATCATTTTACGCACTTTGTTGTGGCTTTGGTCGGCCATCATACGTTGGTCGGCACCGGCTTCAGAAAAGTTAAGCACTTCAAAAATGTCTCTATCGTCGCTGGTTTTAATGCTTGGGCTGCGTTTTACTTTGCGAAAATGATCTACACAAAGATTGTGTGCAATACGCATAGCCCAGGGTAAAAATTTTCCTTCATCTGTATAACGACCCGTTTTTAAAGTGTCGATAATACGAATAAAAACATCCTGGAAAATGTCTTCGGCCAGGTACTTGTCTTTTACCAACAGGTAAATGGAAGTGTAAATTTTGTCTTTGTAACGTACAACAAGGGTTGCCAGTGCATCGGCATCGCCGTTCATGTACAAGTGAACTAATTGTTGGTCGGTGAGGTTGTTAAAGCTTTTCATACTTCTACAGTTTTTGTTTGGTTTAGGACTTTTTGTTTATTAGGTCAAACCAATAAGATGATTAAGCGTAGAAGTCTATTCTGATAGGCTTTTGCGGCTTTTCATTTTATTGGATATTGGACTGTGAAAATATGTAGAAAAACTAACCTGCAAAATTTTTACCATACAATTTTTAAAAATCGAGTGGAAGTACTAAGCTATCGTAAAACTACGAGTAGTAAAACTCCGATACCGATTTTTAAGATTAATTTCACATTACAAAACACAATAACCGCTTTGTAAATTTGTTGTAATGGCTACTAAAACAATTCAAAAAAAAGAATCGGAACATACGCTGAAACCGGCTACAGACAAGGGTATTACGGTGAAGGGTGCAAGAGTACACAATTTAAAAAATGTAACGGTTACCATTCCTCGCAATCAATTGGTAGTGGTAACAGGAGTATCCGGTTCGGGAAAATCTTCTCTTACCATTGATACATTATTTGCCGAAGGGCAACGGCGTTATGCAGAAAGTTTGAGCGCTTATGCAAGACAATTTATGCAGCGAATGAATAAGCCCGATGTTGATTATATAAAAGGATTATGTCCTGCAATTGCAATAGAACAAAAAGTAATTACCCGAACGCCACGTAGTACGGTAGGTAGCATGACGGAGATGTACGATTACCTGCGTTTGTTATTTGCTAGAGTGGGTAAAACCATTTCGCCTATTAGTGGAAGAGAAGTAAAGAAAGATGATGTGCCGGATGTGTTGAAAGCAATCAACGATGCTAAGGAAGGCGATAAAGTTTTAATACTGGCTCCATTTAAAAGCCATGGCAAAAGAGATTTTAAAGAAGAGTTGAATATCTTATTACAAAAAGGTTTTTCAAGATTGTATGCGGATGAAGCAATGATTCAAATAGAGGATTTGCTGGAGCAAAAAAAATTACCTGCGGCTACTTATTTCAACAGTGCATTTATTTTAATAGACCGTATTATTAAAAAGAACTTTGAAGAAGATGACCTGCATCGCCTGGCCGACTCAGTTGGTACGGCCTTTTATGAAGGGGAGGGAACCATGCATTTACTTATCAATGATAAAAAACCCCTTGTATTCAGCAATAAATTTGAATTGGATGGAATGAGTTTTGAAGAACCGGTACCCAATTTATTTTCGTTCAATAATCCGTTTGGCGCTTGCCCCACCTGCGAAGGGTTTTCACAAATACTGGGTTTGGATCCCGATTTAATAATTCCCGATAAGCGGCTAAGTGTTTATGAAGGAGCCGTGGCTCCCTGGCGTGGCGAAAAAATGAGCGAATGGAATACCGCATTTATCCGGGCTGCAAAAAAATTTGATTTCCCTATCCATAAACCCATTATGGATTTAACAGAAAATCAACTGAGCGATTTATGGCAGGGAAATCAGTTTGTAAATGGCATCAACGATTTTTTTAAAGAAGTAGAACAAAATTTGTACAAAGTGCAGTACAGGGTCTTACTAAGCAGGTACAGGGGCCGAACAAAATGTACCGATTGTCATGGCTTTCGATTACGCAAAGAGGCATTGTATGTAAAAGTGGATGGCGTACATATTGGCCAGCTTTGCGAAATGCCGGTGAAAGACCTTCAACAATGGTTTAAAAATTTATCACTAAGTAAATACGACGAGCAGGTTGCCAAAAGAATTTTATTGGAAATTAACCATCGCATAAAAACATTGATAGATGTTGGCCTGGGTTATCTCACTTTAAACCGATTGGCCAATTCTTTGAGTGGTGGCGAAAGCCAGCGCATACAGTTAACCAGAAGCCTGGGTAGCAACCTTACCAATTCTTTATACATTTTAGATGAGCCTTCCATTGGTTTGCACAGCAGGGATACAGAGCGATTGATAAAAGTATTGAAAGAATTGCGAGACCTGGGAAATACAGTGGTAGTGGTAGAGCATGATGAGTTAATGATGCGGGAAGCAGATCATATTATTGATATGGGCCCACTGGCAAGTCACTTAGGTGGAGAAGTGGTGGCAGAAGGCGATTACAACAGCATCATAAAGAACAAAGAAAGCTTAACGGGCAAATATTTATCGGGCATACTTAGCATTGATGTACCCAAAGAACTGCGCAAATGGAAACGCTCCATAACTATTGAAGGCGCCAGGCAAAATAATTTAAAAGATATAACGGTAGAAATTCCTTTGGGCGTTTTATGTGCCGTGAGTGGTGTAAGCGGTAGCGGAAAAACCACACTTATTAAGCAAATTCTGTATCCTGCCTTGCAAAAAATTAAAGGCGAAGGAACCGATAAGCCGGGATTGTTTAGAGGGTTAAAAGGCGATATTGATTTTATCAACCAAATTGAATTGGTAGATCAAAACCCCATTGGCAAAAGCAGCCGTAGCAATCCTGTAACCTATATTAAAGCTTATGATGAAATAAGAGATTTGTTTGCGCATCAGCCCTTGAGTAAAATGCGGGGCTTTCAACCCAAGCATTTTTCTTTTAATGTAGATGGAGGCAGGTGCGATGCCTGCAAGGGTGAAGGCGAACAAATTGTAGAAATGCAATTTTTAGCCGATGTGCATTTGGAATGTGATGTATGTGGAGGCAAAAAATTTAAAGAAGAAGTGTTGGATGTAAAGTATAGGGAGAAAAATGTTTTTGATATTTTGGAGATGAGTGTGGATGAAGCCATAGAATTTTTTAATGCCGATCCAAAAGATAAGGAAGGCAAAGCAGTGGCGGCAAAAATTCAACCGTTAAGTGATGTTGGTTTGGGTTATGTAAAGCTGGGGCAGTCGAGCAATACCTTAAGTGGCGGTGAAGCACAAAGAGTAAAGCTGGCATCTTTCTTAGGAAAGGGAAGAGCACAGGGGCATATTCTGTTCATTTTTGACGAACCTACTACCGGCCTGCATTTTCATGATATTAAAAAACTATTGGCTTCTTTTAATGCCTTAATAAACCAGGGCCATTCTATTTTAGTGATAGAGCACAATACCGATGTTTTAAAAAGCGCCGATTGGATAATTGACCTGGGCCCCGAAGCCGGCGATGGCGGTGGTAATTTAGTGTTTGAAGGCAAGCCAATGGACTTAAAAAAAGTGAAAGAGAGTTTTACGGCGAAGTTTTTGTAGAAAAATTGCAGGCTTGTGTTTTGTAGTTTTTTATAATCATCCAGCATAAACCGGTCTCATAGTACATTTTATACTTTTTCTGACCTGTCTCAGATTCGGGTGCTGGAGTATTTAGTAATTCATTTGGGGTTCTTTGCTTTGATTTTCTTAGGAGAAGTTGTAACTTTAGATATACCCCATTTCCCTTCAATCTTAACAGCAGTAACATGAAAATTTTTATTCCCTTTTTCATATTTTTTATAATTGCTTCATACCCTGTTATTGCACAAAACAACAATAAAAAAACACCAACGCTGAAAGAATCGGTAGATGAGCTGAAAGAATCAACAAAAGCCATAGGAAATTTATTCAAAAAAAAAGATAAAAAAGTAGCAGAAAAACAAACAACAGCTGATTCTGTAATAAAAACCTCTGCAATACCTTTAGAAACTGAAGGTTCATCAACGGTAACTGTAAATGTTGCTGATACAATATTACCAGTTACTGTAAAAGAATTAATCATTGCTGAATGTATAAAGAATTACAAAGCCGATAAACCAAAACTGACGAAAGCTGAAGACGCAACTTACATGAACCTTGAGTTTGATTTTGGCCAGGGTGTACGGAACAGTGCTTATTTCTCTAAATTGAAGAAAGAAAATATTTTCGGGGATTTAAATAACGACGGTAAAGAAGATGCTGTTGTAAAAGTATATACCAACACAGGTGGTAATTCAGATTATCTTGATCTGTATATTTTTCTTCAGCTTGAAAATTCATGGAAACTTGTATTGGTGAAAGCTTCTTCCGATGATGATATCAAAGGTTGCACAATTGGGCAATTTGTTCCAACACATGTTCAAAGTGGATTATTGATAGGAGAATCTTCCTGTTTCCTGGAATCAGATCCAAGATGCTGCCCTTCGCTTTATTATAAAACCACTTTAAAGCTGAGTAATAACAAACTGGTTTTTATTAAAAAAGAAAAGATCGTAAAGAAAAACTAGTGTAGTGCAATGATTATTTACTATTTAAAAATGCGCTGAGTTGTTCTGTTTCATTATCGATCACAGTTGATTTTTTTTCAGATTCCATTTGTTGTTTAATACTATCCGGAATTTCTATTTTTTGTTTGATCAACGGCTCCACCACATCATAAAACTTCACCGGGTGTGCCGTTTCTACTACAATACCTTTTTGAGAAGAGTGAGTAGATAAATATTTTTCCAAGGCTGCATAGCCTACGGCTCCATGTGGATCTAATAGATAATGATGTTGATCAAAAACATTTTTCAATGTAGCTTTTGTTGCTTCATCACTAATGCTGTAAGCGGTAATTTTTTCTTTGAGTGATGGAATATCTTTCCCTATAATTTCCATGATGCGTACAAAATTGCTGGGGTTGGCTACATCCATTGCGTTACTAATGGTGGCCACGGCATTTTTTATTTTGTATTCACCCGTTTGCAAAAACTGTGGCACTATATCGTTGGCATTGCAGGCCGCAATAAAATGCTGTACAGGTAAGCCGGAAGCATTGGCTAAAATACCGGCGCATATATTTCCAAAATTTCCACTGGGTACAGTTATTACCGGCGGATTGTTTTTATCTGCCCACTGCTTGTATGCAAAGAAATAATAAAACTGCTGCGGCAGCCAGCGGGCCACATTGATTGAATTGGCAGAGGTTAAAAACAAATGTGGAAAATCGGCTGCATTGGCAAATACATCTTTTACCATTTGCTGGCAATCGTCAAAACTCCCCTTTACTTCCAACGCATGAATATTTTTACCGAGTGTGGTTAATTGTTTTTCCTGTACACTGCTAACTTTTCCCGATGGATATAAAATCACCACATCCACACCGGGCACATCATAAAAACCATTGGCAACGGCACCGCCGGTATCGCCGCTGGTAGCAACCAGCACGGTTACTTTTTTGTTTTGATCTTTTACAAAATAGCCAAGGCATCGGCTCATAAATCTTGCACCTACGTCTTTAAATGCAAGGGTAGGCCCATGAAACAATTCAAGTGAAGCTATTTGTTCGTTAATGCTTATTAGGGGAATGGAAAAGTTGATGGTTTCTTCCACAATTTTTTTCAAATCATTCTCCGGTATGCAATCACCTACATAAGGTTTTATTACTTCGTAAGCAATGGCTTCATTGCTGTATTGTTCAATATTCTTTATTAATTCTTCTGAAACCTGTGGTATATATTCCGGAAAATACAAACCCTTATCCGGCGCCTGGCCTTGAATGGTTGCAGCTTTAAAATCAATAAGAGGAGATTGCTTATTAGTGCTATAATATTTCATAAGTAGTTAGTAAGTAGTACAAAGTAGTTAGTAATTAGGCAAAAAATCAGTCAAATAATAATAATTAGCTCAATCAGCGTTCAAAAAACATAAAAAGTAAATAGTAAAAAAAACGCTCAACTTTCCACTCTCCGCAACTCACCACTCCACTCTCATTCCTTCCTCATTTACCCTGGTTACATATAAATGATGCTCCAGCCCTATGCTGTTGTACACATCATTCATTTCTTTTTTTACAGCCAATGCAGTAGCTTCATTTTTACTCAACATAAATACGCTTGGTCCCGAGCCTGAAATGCCTCCGCCCAAAGCACCAGCCACTAAACTTTTTTTCTTAACTTCATCAAAGCCCGGAATTAAAATACTTCGTACCGGTTCTATAATTACATCTTCCAGGCTACGGCTTATTAGGCCATAATCATTTTTCATTAAGCCGGCTACCAGGCCTGCAATATTGCCCCATTGTTTAATAGCATCTTTGAGCAATACTTGTTTTCTTAAAATTTGTCTTGCATCCGATGTTTTTACTTCAATTTGCGGATGTACCAATGTAACCCAAAGTTCGGGTGCGGGAATGCTTACAATATCGAGTGGAAAAATTCCTCTAATTAATGTGATGCCGCCATAAATACAGGGAGCTACATTGTCGGCATGTTTTACGCCGCTGGCAACTTTTTCGCCAAACATGGCAAAGCTTACCTGTTCTTCTTTTGAAAAAATATTGCCCAATAAATGGTTTGCCGCTATTACTGCTCCTGCTGCACTTGCAGCACTGGAGCCTACGCCGCTGCCGGGTTTAATATTTTTTTTGATGAGTACTTCAAAGCCGGTATCATTGTTTAACTGCTGCATTATTTCCAGCAATGGTGCACCTGCTGTATTCAATGCAGGGTCCGATGGTAATGCATAGCCATCTGCACTTTTAATAATTACCTGCTTGTTATTTGTTAATGTAACTTCCATTTCATCAGTAGGTTGATGCAGGCATAAGCCAAGCACATCAAAACCACAAACGAGGTTTGCCACTGTTCCCGGAGGATACACTTTTATTGTTTTATTCATCTTCAATTATACATTATCCATTATACATTATACATTATTATGTCTTCGATGCTCTCAAAATATCGGCAAATACACCCGAAGCCGTAAGCTCTGCGCCGGCACCGGCACCTTTTACAACCAAAGGTTGTTGAACATATCTTGTAGTGTTAAACAGTACTATATTATCCTTGCCATATAAATGGTATAAATCATGTGCAGGGTCAATATGCTGTAATCCCACTGCGGCTTTTCCATCTTTGAATGAAGCCACAAATTTTAGTTTGCAATTATTTGCATTGGCGGCTTCGAGAATTTTTTTAAAATGGGGTTCATGTTTTTCCATAGCGGCGTAAAAGTCTTCTACAGAACCTTGCATACATTCTTCGGGCATAAAACTGTTGTTGCTTATTTCATCCATTTCAATAACATGGCCGGCTTCTCTTGCCAATATCATTATTTTACGCATCACATCTTTGCCACTTAGGTCAAGCCTTGGGTCAGGTTCTGTATAACCTTCATCCTGTGCCTGTTTTACTACCTGTGCAAAACTGCGGCTACCATCATAATTATTAAATACAAAGTTGAGCGTGCCACTCAGTACTGCCTGCATTTCAATTATTTTATCGCCGCTGCGAAGCAAATCGTTGAGTGTACCTATAATGGGTAAGCTGGCACCCACATTGGTTTCAAATAAAAATTTGGCATTAAATTCTTTAGATGTGTCTTTTAGTTTTTTATAATATTCATAGCCCGATGAGCAGGCAATTTTATTACATGCTACCACCGAAATGGTTTTTCGAAGCAATCTGTCATATACAAATGCTACTACTTCGTTGGCAGTAACATCGGCGAAAACGGTATTTCGTAAATTAAGTTGTGTGCATTTGTCCACAAAGTCGTGGATATTGCCGGGCAATCCATTTGACAAAAGTTCTTTCCATTTTTCCGTATCAATGCCGGCTTCGTCAATATAATTTTTGGCACTGTTGGCAATGCCCACCAATTTTATTTTTACATTCAATTGTTCTTGCAGGTATTGTTGTTGCTGCTGAATTTGTGCAATGAGTTTGGAGCCTACATTGCCTACTCCGGCAATAAAAAGATTCACTTCTTTTAATGCTTTTTCAAAAAAAGCTTCATGAATTACATTGATAGCTTTGCGAACATCTTTACTGTTGATAACTGCTGTGATGTTTCTTTCGGATGAGCCCTGTGCAATGGCACGAATATTTACACCGTTTTTTCCCAATGCACTAAAAAATTTTCCACTGATACCGGTATGGTTTTTCATACGGTCGCCAACAAGGGCAATTACAGAAAGGGATGATTCTGTTTTTAGCGGATCTACTTTTTTTAATCCTATTTCGTACAAAAATTCTTCGTCAATCGATTGCCTGGCAAGGGTTACATTTTTTTCATCAATACCCACGCAAATAGAATGTTCACTGGAACTTTGTGTAATTAAAATCACATTTATTTTTTGAGCAGCCAATGCAGCAAAAAGTCTTTTTGAAAAACCCGGAATACCAATCATGCCACTTCCTTCTAAACTTAGCAATGCAATTTGATTGATGCTTGAAATACCGGTAACACTGCTTTCGGCGGCAGTGGAGCGGTCTTGAATGAGGGTACCTTTGTCTTGGGGTGCAAAAGTATTTTTTATCCATACCGGTATGCCTTTAAGCATTACCGGTTGTATGGTAGGCGGATAAATTACTTTGGCACCAAAGTGCGAAAGCTCCATAGCTTCCTGGTACGAAATGGCTTCAATTATTCTGGCATGTTTTACAAGCCTTGGGTCGGCAGTCATCATGCCGCTCACGTCTGTCCAAATTTCTAAGACAGAGGCTTTAAGTGCGGCGGCATAAATAGCAGCACTATAGTCGGATCCGCCTCTGCCAAGTGTTGTATGTATATTCTCCAAATTGCTAGCAATAAATCCGGGAACTACATATAGATTACATGGATTGTTTTGAATATACTGGTTGATATTGGCATTGGTAATGGCAAAGTTTACAATTGCATTGCCATAGTCAGCATTGGTTTTTATTAGTTTTGCCGAGTCTATCCAATTGGTTTCTACCAATTCGCTTTGCAAGGCTGTAGCAATTATTTTAGAAGATAACAGTTCGCCATAGCTTGCCATCCTGTCTTTGGTTCTGTCCGATACTTCTCTTAATAAAAATATTCCATTGCAAATGTCTTCCATTTCATTGCAATTGGTTTTTACAAAACTCAGCACAGCACTTTGATTGGTAATGGGAATTAATGCTCTTACTGTTTCTATATGCCGGTTTTCAATTTCCTGCAATTTTTCTTTATAGTCTTCATTGCCCATTGCCGCTTCTGTGCTGGCATTGAGCAATAGGTCGGTAACACCACCCAATGCCGAAACCACTACCAGGGTGGTATCTGTTTTTATTTTTTCTTTTACAATGGCTATTACCTTTTTTATGTTTTCAGCGTTGGCAACTGAACTGCCGCCAAATTTTAATACCTGCATAATTTATTAATGAGAAATGAATAACCTTAGTTAATTTAATGTGGAGTCCTGCTCAGTTGGTAATATGATACTGTACAACCCTATCGGGTTGTAATAATAGTGGTAGTTGTAGCCGTAGTTGCTACAAAAAAAGTGCTGGAAATATTGAAATCGTTATTCAACATGGGTTCGAATATAGTGAATAAAATTAAACTAGAACAATTTTTTCAATAGCATTAAAAAATGTATAAAATTTATTTTTATAGCAGTAACAAAAATTTTGAGTCAATTGCTGAGCCCATTGATTTTTGACAGTAAACCAAATTTCTGGAATAAATCAGCCAACACAAGCTGACATTTTCAAATGGCAAGGTAGTTGGATTACATTTTAATAAATCTGCGTGTGACCGTACTTCCATTTTTACTTATTATTCTTAGAAAATAACTACCTTTTGTAAGTGTTTTAATGTTGATAGTAGAATGAGTGATAGCAGATGTTGAAATAACTTTTTTTCCTGTTACATCCATTATTTCGAGACTGCTTATATCCTGGCTATTGATATTCGAAACGGTAATGATGTTGTTAGCCGGATTAGGGAACAATCTTATTTGGGGTGCTACTTTTTGGCAGTTAGCAGTTAGTGTTTTTGAGTAGGTAACAATGCCATCCAGGTCTCTTTGTACTAACCTGTAGAAGCGATAAGGATTGCGTGAATCAATCACACAGTATTCGTAGGTGATTGTAGTATTGCTGTTTCCCATAGTAGGGATGCTGTCAATATTAACCCAGTTAATAGCATTGTGGCTTGCCTGTATAACAAAATCTTTTGTGTTTATTTCAAAACTAGTTTTCCAAAAAATATGGGGTTGATGGTTGTTACAGGAAATTTTCAATTCTTCCCAAATTACGGGTAAAGTATTTTCACTTAGTTTATATAACTCCTGTCCCAGGTTATTATCAAGAATACCTATGAAGTACAAATTATTATTCATTGATTCTATTACTTTGAAAAATGGATTTAATCCAACAGAAGTACCGGCATTGGGATACAGGTCTGCAACAATTGTGGTGCCGGCTGTGGTACCATCTGTTTTCCAAATTTCTCTTCCATAAACTAAAGTATTTGCCGTAAAATAAACCATTCCATTATGCAAGGAAAAGCCAAATGGTTGAGAACCGACAGATCCGGCATTAATATCTTTTACCAGTACAGTGCCCGCTTCGGAGCCATCGCTTTTCCATAATTCCGAATTAGAATTATCTGTATTGCCGGCAAAATATAATGTGTTATTGATATTGCAAATAAATTGCACACCCCCGTCAAGGGTTGATAGGTTCATATCTTTTACTACAACCGTTCCTGCGTCTGTGCCATTGCTCTTCCACAAAGCAGCACCGCCTTCATTATTTATTTTGGCGGCAAAGTACACATCGCTGTTGTGTGCGGTGAGATAAGCCGGTTGAATTCCATAGGGGAACCTGGCTGTATTAGTTGATACCATTACTGTTCCTGCCTGTGTACCATCACTTTTCCATAAGGTTCTGCTGTCTGGCAAGCTTGGCCAGTTGCCAATAAAAAACAACATACCATTTACGTTAATTAAATCTGTGGGAATGATATATCCACTACCCACTGAATTAAGATAAGTGCCAGCTATTTTCAAGGTTCCGGCATCTGTGCCATCGCTTTTCCAAAGCCCTCGGTTGGCCACAACCGGATTACTATTGTCCAGCACAAAATAAAGTGTGCCATTCACATCCACCATGTATGCTGGAGATGTATTTTCATAAGTGGCAGTATGACCCGGAGTAATATCTTTAAACAGGTAGGTGCCTGCTTCAGTTCCATCGCTTCTCCAAAGCTCCCAGCCATTGGTTGTGGTATATGCTGAAAAATAAAGTATTCCATTTGAAACGGTCAGCCACTCAGGCTGAGAGCCTGCGCTGCCGGGGTAAATATCTTTTACCATTACCGTTCCTGCCTCTGTACCATCTGATTTCCACAATTCCCGGCCATGCACTTTATCATCGGCTCTAAAATATATTTCGCCATTGTACAATACCATAAATGCAGGGTCGCTCCATTGCGAACCTGGCGCAATATCTTTTACATTGGTAGCTGTAACCTGCGACAAACTGCAAAGGGTAACCGTAATGCCTACTAATACTAAAATAACACAGCGAGTACTTTGTATCATACCATATTGTTTTATACAAAGTTTGAGCAAGCTTAGTAAATATACAATCCCAATAAAGGGGATGTTTGTGTCTGATTTTTTTTGCTTACACAGCGGCAGTTTTTAACATCATAAAATAAAAAAGCCGGCGATAAATTGCTAAGTAGATCACCGACTTTTACAAAAAATAAAATAGTGAAAACATTTCTCTTTGCTCTACAAGATACTTTAATTGTATGGCGTAGAGTAAAGAGAGCGTTTGGTATATCAACGCTTTTTTAAAACCACCAAATAAATGCAAACATAAAATAGCGATTTTAATAGGGGAGCAGTAAAAGCGTTACACAAATAGGAAGGATTACCTCAGCCTGTTACTCTCCTTAATAATTTTCTCATCATGATTAATACCTTTTGCTGCCAAAAAAAGAAAGAATGCAGTACAGGCTTGCAGCAAAGCAGTAAGAGCGTATGCGCCATTTACAAAGTCTTTCGATTTGGTATAGTATAAAAATATTAATAACACTTCCAGTATAATGCAAAGCAAACTTAACCTTAATTGCAGCTTTCTGTTTTTATATAAAAAAATACAAATGAGTGTGGTAATGCCTATTGCAGAAGAAAGCAAAATTAATGGAATGCTGAAAGTGCCATTGAGGTTTTCAAAAGTGGTAAAGTTTTTTGAATCGGTATAATTACCCGTATAGAATGGAAATTTTAAACTTAAGAAGGTACATGCCGATGCCAGTAATAACCATACCGATTGAATGCGTTGTAACATATAAATTGTTTAAGTGTTTTAGTTATATATACTTTGAAAGTTGTTTAATTAGCTTCGAGTCATTAGCCACTAACTTTTCAAAGTATTAATTTAGTTCAGGATACAATGGAAATTGTTTCATAAAGTTTTTCACGTCGGCTTTAACCGTAGCAATTACAGCTTCATCGTCAATATTCATCAGCACATTATCAATAAAGTTTACCACCGTTTGCATGTGTTCTTCCTTCATACCCCTGGTAGTAATTGCAGGAACACCAATGCGAATACCGCTTGTAACAAACGGGCTTTTATCGTCATAAGGAACGGCATTTTTATTGAGCGTAATGTGTGCCTTATCCAAAGTTTCCTGCGCTTTTTTACCGGTAATATTTTTATTTCTCAGGTCAATTAGCATTAAATGATTATCGGTGCCACCACTAATTATTTGATAACCTTTTTCTACAAATGCTTTAGCCATGGCTTGTGCATTTTTTTGAATTTGTTTTGCATAGGCTGTGTATTCATCGGTAAGCAGTTCGCCAAAAGCTACTGCCTTTGCAGCAATCACATGTTCAAGCGGGCCGCCCTGTATTCCTGGGAATACAGCCATGTCGAGCAGGTTGCTCATCATGCGAATATTTCCTTTTACATCTTTTAAACCAAAGGGATTTTCAAAATCTTTTTTCATTAAAATAATTCCACCTCTTGGCCCACGCAATGTTTTATGAGTGGTGCTGGTAACAATATGGCAATGCTCAAAAGGAGAACTCAGCAAGCCTTTGCAAATTAAACCTGCAGGGTGAGCCATGTCGCACATTAAAAAAGCACCCACTTCATCGGCAACTTTTCTCATGCGGGCATAGTCAATATCTCTGCTGTAGGCCGAAGCGCCGGCAATAATTAATTTGGGTTTTTCGGCCCTGGCTTTTTCTTCCAGCATTTCATAATCAATAAGACCGGTATCTTTTTTTACGGTATAAAAATGCGGTACATATAATTTGCCGGAAAAATTTACAGGTGAGCCATGCGTTAAGTGCCCGCCCATGCTAAGGTCGAGCCCTAAAATTTTATCTCCGGGTTGCAATAATGCCAGCAGTACTGCGGCATTGGCCTGTGCACCACTGTGCGGCTGCACGTTGGCATAGTCGCAATTAAACGCCTGCTTAATTCTGTCAATTGCCAGTTGTTCTATTTCGTCCACCACTTCACAACCGCCATAATATCTTCTGCCCGGGTAGCCCTCTGCATATTTATTGGTAAGCGATGTTCCCATTGCCTGCATCACCTGCAAACTGGTAAAATTTTCACTCGCTATCAATTCAATTCCCTCTCTTTGTCTTTGTAATTCTTTATCTATTAAATTAAAAATGGTGGTATCTCTTTGCATTGTATTGATTTAAGAACGCAAATATAAGTTACCGGCTTAATAACTGGTAGTAAGTTTATGGGGTTTGTAAAACCCGATGTGTATTTTCTACATATAATTTATGTACTTTCACCGTCCAATAAATGAGAAAATCATTATAAAGAAATTCTTCATAAGGAAGATGATGATATACAAATGAAAGCCATTATACCTGTTGCAGGGGCGGGCACTAAACTTCGCCCACATACATATACACAACCCAAAGCATTGATTCCTCTTGCCGGGAAAACTATTTTAAGCATTATTGTAGATCAGCTAAAAGATGCCGGCATCAAAGATTTTATTTTCATTATTGGATACCTGGGCGATAAAATTCAGGATTATGTGTTGGATAATTATCCCGAGTTGAACTGCAGTTTTGTAACCCAAAGCGAACGATATGGTGTGGGCCATGCGGTAGAACTGGCCGATGATTTAATTGGCGACGACGAACTATTAATTGTGCTGGGCGATACCATTGCCGAATACGATATACAAGAGGTAATTCAATCTCCTTACTCAGCATTGGGCATTAAACGAGTGGACGACCCAAGAGGATTTGGAGTGGCCGAAGTGGACGAAGAAACCGGGTTTATTACAAGAGTTGTAGAAAAGCCCTCCATACCAAAAAGCAATCTTGCTTTGGTAGGGGTTTATAAAATTAAAGAAACCAAAAAATTGTTTGAATGCCTGGAAGATTTAATTGTCAATAAGCGCAACCCCTACGATGAATTCAGCCTTACAGAAGCGCTGGAATGTATGATACAAAAAGGGGCAAAATTTCAACCCTTTAAAGTTACCAACTGGTTCGATTGTGGTAAAAAAGAATCCATACTTGAATCCAACGCCATATTATTAAAAAAATTCGGCAACCATATTCAACAAGATCACCATTTCCAAAATACCATTATTATTCCACCGGTAAGTATCGGTGAAGGTTGTGTAATTCAAAATTCGGTAATTGGCCCCAATGTGGCTATTGGCGATAATGCTACCATTCAACATTCCATAGTTAAAGACTCTATTATTGGAGCCTACTCTCACTTATTTGAAATTGTTTTAAACAGTTCGCTCATTGGCAGCGATGTAGAAGTAAAAGGCGTGAGCCGCAACCTTAACATTGGGGATAATACCGCCATTGACCTTGGTGGCAATATTCGATAATAATAAAGTGGATATGTGTATAAATTGAGCCGCTTCATGCTTTTCAATTACCCTAATTTGTAATCCGTATGCAGGCTTCATCAAAAAAAATTACTGATTTATTTGGTATAGAAAAACCCATCATCCAGGCAGGAATGATTTGGACAAGCGGTTGGCGATTGGCCAGCGCCGTTAGCAATGCCGGTGGTTTGGGTATGTTGGGTAGCGGCAGTATGTATCCACACATATTATTGGAACATATTCAAAAATACAAACAGACAAGTAGCAAACCATTTGCCGTTAATCTTCCTTTGCTGTATACCGATATTGATAAACACATCAAAACAATTATTGATGAGCAGGTGCCCATTGTTTTTAGCAGTGCAGGCAATCCAAAAACATATACTTCGTTATTAAAACAACATGGAATTAAAGTGGTGCATGTGGTAAGCAGCAGCAAGTTTGCATTAAAAGCCCAGGATGCCGGTTGCGATGCAGTGGTAGCCGAAGGCTTTGAAGCAGGCGGGCACAATGGAAGAGAAGAAACCACTACCATGGTACTTATTCCGGCGGTTTGCGAAAAAGTTTCTATACCGGTGATTGCGGCGGGAGGCATTGCCACCGGCAGGCAAATGTTAGCCGCCATGGTTTTGGGTGCATCTGCGGTGCAAATAGGCAGCAGGTTTGTAGCCAGCCCCGAAGCATCGAGCCATATTAATTTTAAAAATGCGGTGCTGGATGCGCAGGAGGGCGATACCATTCTTTCGTTAAAAGAACTAACTCCGGTTAGGCTTTTAAAAAATGAATTTTACAATAAGGTGGAAGCCGCCTATGCCGAATGTGCCAATAAAGAAACGCTTGCATCGCTTTTAGGAAAAGGCAGGGCAAAGCTCGGTATGTTTGAAGGTAATTTGCAGGATGGAGAATTGGAAATAGGCCAGGTGAGCAGCATTATTCATCAACTAAAACCGGCAAAGGAAATTGTAGAGGAAATATGGAATGAGTACAATACGCTCAAAAACGCAATGGTTTAATAAAACATTATATTTACACCCATTCAAACTTATCTAAACAACCCATTATAAAATGCAGATTGCTATTCGCAAAGTTTTATTGAAATTTTGCTTTTTAATTATTTTGTTTTTGTGTGCATTTGTCGCAACGGCACAGCCACCCATCGAAGGAACAGAAAATATTCCCATTGACCCTAAAAATTTATCGCAACCACAGTTACAGGCTTTGCTCGAAGATCAAAACAGTGAAACCGGAAAAGACCGCAATGCCGAGTTGTTTAAAAACAATAAAATTGAAAAAGACAGTGTGGTGGGTGATGCCATCAGAAGCAGAGCTTACAGCCCCAAAAATACTTATGGTGCCGATGTATTTGCCATGGCTGCCGTTACCGATTTAAGTGAACTCTCCACACCACCNNCAGGGGCTCACTTTTGATAATATGCGGGCCATTGTTTATTCCAGGTTTAAATCGGTAACACCTGCAGGAACCAATATTTCAGTTTCAATAGGGCAACCACGCACCATAAATGTAAACGTAGTGGGAGAAGTTAAAAACCCGGGCCCGGTTACGGTATCGGCGTTTAGCAATGCATTTAATGTAATTGCCAAAGCGGGCGGAGTTACACAGTTTGGTAATCTTAGAAGTATTATTATAAAAAGAAATGGTAGGCAGATAGATGAAATAGACGTGTACAAATATTTGAATTCCGGAGATTTTGGTAAACATATTTATTTACAGAACAACGACTTTGTGATAGTAACTTTTATGGACAAAAAAGTACTGGCAACAGGCCAGTTTAAACGTCCTATGTATTACCAGTTGAAAAAAGAGGAAGGCGTAAGAGCCTTGTTGAAATATTCAGGCGGACTTACCTCCGATGCTTTGGGTTCGGGCATGAAAATAATTAGAGCAACATCCGAAAAACAAGTTTTAGAAGATGTAAATGCCAATGCCATTTTGCAAATAGCCGGGCAAGATTTTTTATTGCAGGATGGTGATATTGTAAAAGTGAATCTTATAAAACCGGGCATTAGCAATAAGGTGGAAATAAGAGGCGAAATTACTTACCCCGATATTTATGAAATGAGAAAAGGCGACCGTTTGTTCGACCTTATTAATAGAGCCGGTGGAGTTACCCGCAATACTTATTTGCCCAGGGCTTATGTATTTAGAGGTGCCGGCGATTCTACCAATCTTCAATCCGACAGGTTAGAAGTGGATCTCACCGGTGTTAATGAAAATGAATTAACCAGTCCGAGTAATGTATTGTTACAGTCAAACGATGTGGTTCAATTGTTTTCGGTAAACGACTTTGGCGAAGCACAATTTGTAGAAATATATGGTGAAATAAGAAAAGAAGGCAAGATGGTGAAATATGGAGGAATGACTCTGGAAGACCTTTTATATTTATCGGGTGGTATAAAACCCACAGCCGAATTTGGACGCCTCGAAATTTCAAGTGTGGTAGATATAGATTCGGCAAAGAAAAATTTAAAACCAACCCGTACCATTGTACGTTCGTATGCTATTCAACCCAATTTACAATTAGACAGTGCAGCACGGAAGATTCTGCTAAAGCCATACGATCAAATTTTTGTTCGCAAAAATCCAACTTTTGAACTGCAACAAAATATTGAAATAAAAGGAATGATAAAATATCCCGGCTTATATCCAAGGCTATCGAAGTTTGAAAGACTATCGTCGTATGTGGAAAGGGCAGGAGGTTTTAAAGACAATGCAAACTTAGCCGGAGCAGTTTTGTATAGAAGTAAAACCGGAATGTTAAGAGAAAAGGTAGTTGAAAAACCTGCTGTAAAAGTGGATTCATTGGGCCGACAAATAACAGAAGCAATGGCNNTAATTTTTATTCCGGAAGTAAATCCTTTTGTAACGGTACAGGGAAGAGTACAATCGCCATTAAAAATTTCTTTTGATAAAGAACATCGAAACATGATGTACTATATTGATAAAGCCGGTGGCTTTGGTATAAAACCTTGGCGCAAAAGAATTTTTGTTACCTATGCCAATGGAAAAAGTAAGCGCACCAAAAACTTTTTATTCATGCATTTTTATCCAAAGGTGGAGGAAGGTTCCATGATAACAGTGCCACAAAAACCGGAAAAACAGGATGCCGGTGATGTAATCAAAACAGTATTGTTGAGTACTGTGCCCATCATTCTTACAGGTGTAATTTTAAAATCTATCAACTAATTATAGAACAGTGAACTCGAAACAACTTACAAAAACAATTTTTTTAAAACTAAAAAAGTTTAAGTTAATAGTATTAGCCGGAGGTTTGATAGTAGCTACCTTACTATTCTTGTATGCTAAAACCCTGCCTAAGCTTTACAATACTGTGGCCACTGTTTTCCCGCTTACATCTACCAACGAAAATAGTGCGGCCAGCACTGCCATTTCTCAATTGCTGGGTGGTGGAGAATCGGCCAAAAGTATCAGCCAGGAAGCATCCATAAGCATTGTAGATATTGCCACCAGTAGAAATACCCGTGAAACGGTTGCTATGCAACGCTTAGCGCAATTCAATAACAAACGAATCGCCGAATTGCTAATTGAAAATGCCAATAAAACAAAGCGATGGTATGCTCCTGAAATGAAGCAACCAACCGACACAGTGCTGTTGGCAGCTTTGGGTGGCGATTTGTTGAATGCCAATTTTTCGGCAAGGCCATTAAAAAGTGGCATTTTGGAAGTTAAGTATGCCAATACAAATCCCGATTTGCTTTCGCCCATTACTTATGCCATGATTGATAAAATTTCCCGCTTTTATATTGACTTAAAAATAAAAAAAGCAAAACAAGATTACGATTTCACAGTACGCAAAATAGATTCTTTGCAAGAAGTATTAAATGCCTACGATCAAAGAGCCGTGCACATGGCTAATACCACTCGATTTGTGCCACCATCAAAAATAGAGTTCAGTATTCCAAAAGAAAATCTTATAACACAAAAAGAAAATACGCTTGGCCAATGGCAAGCCGTAAGCAGCAATAGAGAGCAGGCACTTTGGCGTTTACAAAAAGCAATGCCTATAATTTCAATTCTCGATAAACCCGAGCGTCCGTTTAAGTTTACAAAACCTTCGGGTATGTTATATGGAATAGGGGGTTTTGTTTTAGGATGTTTGCTGATTTCTTTTCTTTTGTTGATACCTGTTTTTTATAAATATGCCGAAATGGAAACTACAAAGGCAATATTTGGAGACGAGGATAATGAAGAAAAGAAACCGGTGCCTATAACCACGGGTCATACACCAACCACAACTGCTTAGGGTATGTTAATGAACATTTTCACCTCTTTTGGTTGGTTAATGCACAAAATTGGTGAAGATATTTTTACAGTAATAAATTTAATCCTATTAATAAATTCAGTTTGTTTTTCTCATGAAGCCGGTAGGGTACATCGACAAAAATGTTCTTTGTGCACTTGAGAGATATAAACTTAATAAGATGTAGCATAGTACTATTGTACTATTGCTACTTTTTCTTTTATCAAGCTTTTCTAAAAGCCCATTTCATCATTTCTTTCCAGCTTGGTTTTTTACCATACATTAAAATACCGGTTCTATAAATTTTTGCCGTAAGCCAGGTAAATAATAGGAAGCACCCAATGAGCAAAAGCATTGATACTGCAATTTGCCACACCGGAATATCGTAGGTTATTCTTCCCATCATTACTATGGGTGATGTTAATGGAAACAAGCTTCCAAATACAGCCATACCACTATTGGGATTGTTGATGGTATTGGTTAGCATTACAAAGCCTAAAATAATAGGCATCAACACAGGGAAAACCAATTGCTGCGCTTCCTGCTGGTCTTCGCTTACCACACTGCCTATGGCTGCAAATAAAGAGGCATAAGTAAGATAACCACCCAGGAAATAAAACAAGAAAAGAAAAACAATTTTAGCAATGGGTAAAGAACTTAAACCTTGTAACACAGTACCCATCATGCCGGAGTTTTCCATTGCTGCCGTATTTTGAGTGGCTGCATTCATAAAGTCGGGGAATATTAATGGAATAATCCCTTGCAATACCCCCATTAAAATAATCCAAATGGCAAATTGAGTAAGGCCAACCAATCCAATTCCCACAATTTTTCCAAGCATTAGCTGAAATGGTTTTACTGAACTCACTATAACCTCGGCAATTCGATTGGTTTTTTCTTCCATTACGCCACGCATTACCTGGGTGCCGTAAATAATCATCATCATATAAATTAAAATGCCACAAATAAAAGAAACGGCATAAGCTACTCCGGCACTTCCTTTTTTNNGCCGGATCAATACCTCTTGCAACCAGGCGTTTATTTTCTATAGCACTGTTCACCATGTCTTCCAAAGCCTTGCTGGTTCCAAGGCTTAGAGATGATTGGCTATGTACTGTAAACTTTGCCGATGAATCGAGATTGAAATTTGAAATATATAAAAAGGCATCGTATTTCTGTGCTTTGTATTTAGGAGTGAAACTTTTTTCGGTTTCATTCTTAATAAAACTAAGTACAAGCCCTTTGTTTTGAGCAGCACTACTATCGTTTAAAAGCTGGGCTTCATCTATCACCGCAACTTTTGTGGTATCGCTTCCACCACTAATGGCCACCGCAATAATGCCCACATAAAAACCAATAATAACTAATGGTACTAAAATGGTAGTGAGTAAAAACGATTTCTTTTTTACCCGGGTAAAATATTCTCTCGATATAATTAAACCTGTCTTATTCATGGTTAAATATTATTGAATGTTTTGAAATTGCCTTGCGTTGGCAGTGCCTTCCACTTGTTTAATAAAAATTTCGTTGAGCGATGGAAGTTTTTCGTTGAAAGAATGAATGGCAATTCCCTGGCTAATAAAAAACTTCAGTACATCATTGGGTGTAGCATCGTGCAGCAATCTTATTTCAAGTTGATCGGGCTGATGATTGACCACTTCAAATTCGTAGGTCATCAATTGCTCGGGCCTTACNNTTGATTAATACAATATGGTCGCAAATTTCTTCCACCTGTTCCATTCTATGCGTACTAAAAATAATGGTGCAACCTTTTTTTGCTAAAGCAAAAATTTCGTCTTTAATTAAATTGGCGTTTACGGGATCTAAACCGCTAAAAGGTTCATCTAAAATTATCAATTG
Organism: Chitinophagaceae bacterium UBA2793; assembly: GCA_002352045.1. Classification (GTDB taxonomy): domain Bacteria; phylum Bacteroidota; class Bacteroidia; order Chitinophagales; family Chitinophagaceae; genus Ferruginibacter. Next base: position 47,140 of record DEHT01000073.1, read on the forward strand.
GGGCTCGTGAACTACAGTAGTTACAAATTGGAGCTTTTGCTGCATGCCCTTGCTAAGGTCTTCTACATTTTTATTCCACCAGCTTTGCATGCCTAATTTTACAAACCATTCTTTTACTTTTAAAGTTGCATCCTGTTGGCTCATGCCTTTTAACCTGGCTAAGTAAACGGCTTGTTCACCAATTTTCATTTTTTTATAGAGGCCTCTTTCTTCGGGCATATAACCAATGCCTTTTGAATCGTTGAGTGGGTCAAATTTTTTACCGTTGAAAAGAATGCTGCCGCTATCGGGATAAAAAATGCCNNTTTTGAGTGGCAAAGTATTTTTTTAAATTCTGTAATTCCAGTATATGCATAGTGGGTTGTTGATTGAGGGCCAAAATTAAGCATCATTTTGTAATATGCTTTTTATTAAAATTTATGAACGGAAGCAGAGGATTATGAAATTAATTTTTTTGCAATTACCGAAGCTACCCTTTCTCCATCCATTGCTGCACTTACTATACCACCTGCATAACCTGCACCTTCGGCACAGGGATATAAATTTTTTGACTGTGGATGATTCAATGTTTCACTATCACGGGGTATTCTAACAGGGCTTGATGTACGACTTTCGGTAGCCACCAAAATTGCATCATTGGTATAATATCCTTTTAGTTTTTTGCCAATTGCTTTTAAGGCACCTGCCAAAGCTTGATGTATAAAAGGAGGAAGCACGGTTCTAAGGTCGGCACTGTTTAAGCCGGGCAAGTAAGAATTATCCGGTAAAGAAGGAGAAATTTTATTATTTACAAAATCAACTACTCTTTGTGCCGGTGCTACAAAGTTTCCACCACCGGCATTAAAAGCTTTTTGCTCCACTGCCTGTTGAAAGGCCATCATTGCTAAAGGAGAATGTTGAATTTTTAATGATGAATTTTTAATTACATCCTCCATTTCCACTTGTACCACCATGCCACTATTGGCAAAAGGATTGTTTCTTTTGGAAGGGCTCCATCCATTAACCACCAATTCTCCCGGGTTTGTAGCAGCAGGAGCAATAATTCCTCCCGGGCACATACAAAAAGAAAATACTCCTTTTTCATTTACCTGCTGAACCAGGCTATAGGAAGCAGGAGGCAAAAACTCATCCCTTACCATACAATGATATTGTATGCTGTCAATTAAAGATTGCGGATGTTCAATTCGTACACCCAATGCAAAGGGTTTGGCTTCAATTAGAATGTTTTTGTGATACAGTAAATTAAAAATATCTCTTGCCGAATGTCCGGTAGCTAATATGTAAGCATCTGCTTTTATTTTTTCACCCGATGCAGCGTTGATATGAGTTATATTATCTTTTTCAATATGCAGGTCGGTAAGCTTGGTTTCAAATAAAACCTGGCCGCCACAATCTATTATTGATTGCCTCATGGCAGTAATAATATGCGGCAGTTTATTGGTGCCAATATGTGGATGGGCATCGTAACCAATATTTTCCGGCGCACCAAAATGAATAAAGAGTTGCAGTATTCTATTAATATCGCCACGCTTATTGCTGCGGGTATATAATTTGCCATCGCTGTATGTACCTGCACCACCTTCACCAAAACAGTAATTACTTTCGGGGTTTACAATACCTTCTTTATTTAAAATGGCAAGGTCTCTTCGCCTGGCTCGTACATCTTTTCCTCTTTCAATAATGATAGGTTGAATACCTGCTTCTATTAATTTAAGTGCTGCAAACAATCCTGCCGGGCCCGCACCTACTATCAACACTCTTTTGGATGCGTTTGATACATTTTTAAATTTGAAATCTATTGATGGAGTTACTACAAATGGTTCATCAATAAAGGCATTGATGTGAAGGTTAATGTGTACTTTTTGGCCCCTGGCATCAATTGACTGCCTGCTGATGTTATAACCGCTTACTGAAGCAACTTTTTTACCTGCTGCTGCCGCAATATGCTTTTTTATGATTGCATCATTAGCTGCTTCGGATGGCAAAAGTTTTAAAACGATTTTCTGCTGCATAAAAACGATTGTTTTTAGCGCTGCATGCTACTTCATAAATTGTTCAGCAAGGCTGAAAAGGTTGAAGTGAGTGACACAACGATGTTAGATAGTTATTCTAAAGCTCGTAAAATATTTATTTAAAAAAAACAGTTGAATGTTTTTAAAAACTAAAAAGGCAAATCGTCTGTATCGCCTGCTGTGGAAGAAAAAGTATCCAGGGGTTCAATGTATTCATTATCTATTGGACTACTTTGTTTGCCGGGCTGCAATATTTGCTCAATGCGCCATGCATCAAGGTTTGTGATATANNCCAATATTTACCCTATCTACAATACTTGTTTTATCTTGTACACATTGAAACTTTACATAGTTTAAAATTGTTCGTCCATTAATGTCATCGCTTTTCTCTACAGCAAATTCCCTTGTTTTAAAAGTTTCGGTGCGTTGTACGGTATCATATTTTGCAACTAATTTTCCGGTTAATTCGTAGCTCATGTGTTTGTTGTTTTGATTGCCAAAATTAATTTTAATTTATGGATAATAATCGGGAAAATTTCTCACCCCTGTTTGCACGAATTTGCGGCATTAAAATGAAGTGGCTTTTTTTTACATGTGTATAAACTGCAAAAGAAAAAAATTTTTTTCATTGAAAAAGTCTAAATCTTTTTTGTATAAAAAGCTATCTTTTATTCAAGATTATTGCTGGTTTCACAGTTTTTTTTTGTGAAACATGATACTGTGGTTAATGTGAAAAAAACAAATCAATAAAAAATTTTTTTTTCAACAAATAATCTTGATATTCGCTGTCCTGCTAAAAAATTTTTTTTAGACAGGTTACCCCCGAAGAGGCTACTTTAACTCAATATATAACTTGCTTAAGGAAATATTAATGATGGATAAAACTTTTGAAAAAGTTTGGACAAACTGTTTGGAAATAATAAAGGATATTGTAGAGTGGCAGCATTACAAAACCTGGTTTGAACCCATAAAACCCGTTGCTTTAAAAGAAAAAATTTTAACCATACAGGTACCAAGTCAGTTTTTTTATGAGTACCTTGAAGAGCATTATGTTTCACTGCTGGCAAAAACATTAAAAAGAGAGTTAGGAAAAGAAGCTAGGTTGGAGTATAGGATAATGGTAGATAGCGGCAACAGTAAAAATAAACCGCTAACGATGGATGTGCCGGGTCATGGTTATAAAACTTTTGCAAATAACGAAATGGATTTTCCTTTAATAACAACAAATCCTGTAAAAAACCCATTTGTAATTCCGGGGTTAAAAAAAATGCAGATTGATCCGCAGTTAAATGCTGCGTACACATTTGATTCGTTTATTGAGGGAGATTGCAACAGGGTGAGCAGAAGGGCAGGAAAAACAGTTGCAGAAAAACCCGGTGCTACTTCATTTAATCCTTTGGTAATTTATGGTGGAGTAGGCTTAGGAAAAACCCATTT
>DEHT01000073.1:50698-57124 GCA_002352045.1 Chitinophagaceae bacterium UBA2793
GGTGTACAGGAGCGTTTGCTAAGCAGGTTTCGTTGGGGATTAAGTGCCGACTTGCAAGCACCGGATTATGAAACCAAAATTGAAATTTTGGAAACCAAAATGAAGGCAGATGGTTTTGATATGCCTAAGGAAGTGGTGAAATACATTGCGTATAATATTAATAGTAATGTAAGAGAACTGGAAGGGGCGCTCATTTCATTGTTGGCACAATCTTCGCTAAATAAACGAGAAATTGACCTTGAGTTGGCTAAAAAAGTACTTAGAAATTTTGTAAAATCGTCGAGCAAAGAAATTACGATTGATGCAATCCAAAAAATGGTTTGTGAATATTTTGATGTGCCCTACGATAAACTACTTCAAAAAACTCGCAAGCGTGAAATTGTACAAGCAAGACAAATAACGATGTACCTAAGCAAAGCGTTTACAAAAAACTCTTTAAAAACTATTGGCGAACATTTTGGCGGAAGAGATCATACAACGGTAATCCATAGCTGCCAAACTGTAAAGGACCTTATGGACACCGACAATTTGTTTAAAGAAAGCGTAATGGAGCTTCAGCAAAAGGTGCAATTAGCTGCCATGTAACCAAACAAAATTTTTTTTTATATAAACCGGAATATTATTGTTCCGGTTTTTGTTTTATTTGAAAGAGGCTAAAATATTTTTATTCTTTTTTCATTTTGTTTTGGCATTTATACATTGGTATTGTATTTTTGCAACCCCTTAAACAGTGAATGTTTTGAGGAGGAGAGATGCCTGAGAGGCCGAAAGGAACGGTTTGCTAAATCGTCGTACGGGTAACTCTGTACCGTGGGTTCGAATCCCACTCTCTCCGCAGGGCTAAGATCTTATTATCGTTTTGTTCGGGATGTAGCGTAGCCCGGTTATCGCGCCTGGTTTGGGACCAGGAGGTCGCAAGTTCGAATCTTGCCATCCCGACCATATCACAATGCAAGCTCTCCAATTTTGGAGAGCTTTTTTTATTTAAAATTTTTGAGGAAAAAATACAGGAGGAAGCCCCGATGTTAATATCGGGGCCACCCCGACAAAATTCAAATTCAATCTCTCCAAAATTGGAGAGCTTTTTTGTATTGTAAAATTTAGCGAAGGAAAAAATAGAGGGTTGCTCTGATGATTGAATGGTGGTAATGCTTAAAATTAAAAACCCATCCGGGTGGGGATGGGTTTAAAAAAATGTATTCAAGTTATTATTTTACTTCTACTGAATTGTTTAGTTCTTCGTCCACTAAAATACGACCGCAGTTTTCGCACACCATTACCTTTTTACGAAGCTTTATTTCGCTTTGCTTTTGTGGGGGAATAGCATGGAAACAACCGCCGCAGGCATCTCTTTCAACGGGCACTACTGCCAATCCATTTCGATAATTTGTACGAATACGATCGTAACTGTTAAGCAATCTTTCTTCTACATGCTCTCTTGCAGATGTAGCTTCTTTATTATAATGTTTTTCTTCTTTTTCGGTTTCTCCGATGATTTTTTCCAGTTCAGCTTTTTTACCACTTAAGTTAGCTTCTTTTGTGGTTACTGCTTTTTTCGCAGCCTCTAATTGTTTGGCTTTTTCGGCTATTTCTTCAGTAGCATCTTTAATATGTTTTTCGCACAACTTTTCTTCTAGTTGTTGCATTTCTATTTCTTTATTGATAGCTTCAAACTCACGGCTATTTTTTACGTTATCACTTTGCTTTTCATATTTTTTAATGAGTTCCTGAGCCTCATTAATACCGGCCTTCTTCTGCTCAATAAATTCGGTGATACCGTTTATTTCTTCTTCTACACGGGTTTGGCGGGCATGTAAGCCTTCAATTTCGTCTTCAAGGTCTTTTACTTCCATTGGCAGTTCGCCTTTCAAAATCTGAATCTCGTCTAACTTACTATCAACTTTTTGCAAGCGAACCAGTGATGTTAATTTTTCCTCTACTGAGAATTCTTTAACTGAAGCCATAATGTTTTAATTGTTTTTTGTTTTCCGGCTTTGTACCACTTTCATCATCGGTTGAGTTACACACTTTTACACACAAATCAATTGAGTGCCATTAAGTATAGTACCACACCGGATTGGTATTTACCCCGGTTTTAAGGACGGCAAAGTTAGGGAATTTTTCCCTCAAAATATCAAACAGTAGCTCAATAGTAAACTGTTCGCTTTCGTAATGGCCAATATCGGCCAAAACCAATTTGCCCTCAGCATCAAAAAATTCATGGTATTTAACATCGGCGGTAATAAACATATCGGCCCCGGCAGCCAAGGCAGTTTCCGTTAAAAAACTCCCTGCTCCACCACACAGGGCGATTTTTTTTAATGGGTTGCCCAATAGTTTTGTATGTTTTACAAGCCCGGTTTTAAAAATGCTTTTCAGTTTTTGAAGCATTTCTTCTTCAGTTACCTCTTCGGGTAATTCGCCTATTATTCCGCTGCCGGCATGCTGGTAGTTATTCAACAATAGATAAATATCATAAGCTACTTCTTCGTACGGATGATTGAGCTGCATTGCATCTACGATCTTTGATTGCAGCCATTGTGGGAAAATTACTTCGAGTTTTATTTCGGGTTCTAAATGTCTTTGGCCAATTTCACCCAGGTGAGGGTTGGCTTTGATTCCGGCTTTGAAGCTTCCAATGCCCTCCGTTGAAAAACTGCATTCGCTATAATTGCCAATATTACCTGCACCCGCATTAAATAGCGCATTTTGTAATTTATCTTTTTCTTTAAAAGGTACAAATACACTAAGCTTTTGTAAAAGGCCTATTTTGGGTGCCAAAATTTTTCGGTTAACTAAACCTAATAGGTCAGCAATTTTTCCATTTACCCCATGTATCACATTATCCAAATTGGTATGAATGGCAAAAATGGCTATATCATTTTTTATGGCATGAATAATGGTTTTTTCTACGTAATTTTTTCCAGTAATTTTTTTTAACCCCTTAAAAATGATGGGGTGATGTGCTACAATTAAATTGCATTTTTTGTCAATGGCTTCCTGCACAATTTCTTCAGTAGCATCCAGCGAAACAATGATGCCTGTACACTCCCAAATCGAATTTCCGGTTATTAACCCAGCATTGTCGTAAGTTTCCTGCAAAGCAGGAGGGGCATACTGTTCCAGTACCGATATTATTTCTTTTATTTGCATTCTTTAAAATTAGAAAGTAAAGATAAAAAGGATAAGCTTCACTTTTTACCATACCAGTAATGAGCAGCAATTTGTATAATCAATATCAACAACTACTTCAAAAAATTGCCGATGTAAAATATGCATCGGCAGTTTTACAATGGGATCAGGAAACATATATTCCGGCAAAGGGCGGAGAAATACGAGGTCGTCAAATAGCCACTCTTAGCGAAGTTGCCCATGAGCAGTTTATATCTGAAAAATTTGGAAATATCTTACAGCAATTGTTGGAAATAAATAGTTTGTCTGATATTGAAAAGAGAAATGTAGAACTAAGCTGGTACGACTACAATAAAGCAAAAAAATTGCCGGCAGATTTTGTTCGAAATATGAGTGAGGCAGTTAACAAAAGCTTTTATGCCTGGCTTAACGCAAGGAAAGAAAATAATTTTAGTGTTTTTCAACCATACCTACAGCAAATTGTTGACTTCAAAAAACAGGAGGCCGATTTATTAGGTTATGATAAGCATCCTTACGATGCTTTAATGAACGACTACGACAAAGGACTGAACACTTCTATCACCGATGAATTGTTTGCTTCATTAAAACCTGAGTTGCTGCTCTTACTAAACAAAATAAAAAACGCATCACAAGTTGAAAGTGGTTTTTTAAATCAATCGTTCGATAAAAAAATACAATGGAATTTGGGGATTGAAATGCTCAAAAGGATTCATTTTGATTTTGAGGCCGGCCGGCAAGATATTAGTGAGCATCCGTTTACTACCAACTTTAGCAGTAGAGACGTAAGAGTAACTACTCGTATTGATGAAAATGATTTTGGAAATATGCTTTGGAGTTGTTTACACGAAGCAGGCCATGCATTGTACGAACAGGGGTTACCGGCAGAACAATATGGTATGCCTTTAGGGGAATATTGTAGCCTAAGTATTCATGAAAGTCAAAGTCGCCTTTGGGAAAATTGCATTGGAAGAGGGCTGCCATTTTGGAAGCATCATTATCAATTGCTAAAAGAAAGTTTTCCTCAACAGTTTAAAAATGTTTCGGTAGAGAGTTTTTATAAGGGCATCAATAAAGTAGAGCCTTCCTTCATAAGAACAGAAGCAGACGAATTGACCTATCATTTTCATGTGATGATCCGTTATGAAATAGAAAAACAATTATTGGAAGGTAGCATAGTAACTAAAGATATTCCAGCCTTATGGAATGAATTGTATAAGAACTATCTAGGTATTACTGTCCCCGACGATAAAACAGGCTGCCTGCAAGATGTACACTGGAGCCATGGCAGTTTCGGTTATTTTGCCACTTATAGTATTGGTAGTTTATATGCTGCACAGTTTTATGCAACTATTTGTAAGCAAAACTTGTCCTTAGAACAACAGATTGAACAAGGTAATACTTTACCTGTATGGCAATGGTTGCAACAACATATTTATCCATTTGGACGTTACTATAGCTCAGAAGCTTTATGTAAGATTGCAACCGGCGAAACATTGAATAGCAGATATTTTATTGAATTGATGAATAAAAAGTATTCGACCATTTATGAAATTTAACCAAACCCTTCAAAATATTGTAACTAAATGGGGGCTTCTTATTGCAATAATATTTGCTATTGCAATTTTGGCATTACAGGGTTGCGAAAAAATTAAAGAGGATATTTACAAAAACTACTTCGAAGACAATGTATTGGATAGAGATTTTAAAGTAGATTATGCTACAACCGAAACTACCAATATTACCTCGCAGTTTGAAGGTTGGATCTTTAGATTAAAAAAAGCCACCTATACTAATGGGCCAATGACTGCAACCAAAAATGGGGCTCTATATACCGGCACCTGGGTAATAACGGAGAACTATGGCAAGCTCACAATCAATATAAATCAGCCAATAGCACCTACAGGCTTTGATTATTTAAATAAATCCTGGAAGTTTACAGAAAAAAATCTCCCTGTAATTAAGTTTGCTCCCTGGGGAATTGTATCTTCCCAAATATTACACATGAGGCGCTTGTAGCATTATAAGGTTGATATCTTTTTCAATTGTTAAGCAATAAAACGGTGTGTTCCTCGTTTTATAGATACCAATTTTTAGCTTATGAAGAAACCACTACGCTGCAAACACTTTCAAATTCCCAAAATTTTAATAGGCTACTTACCCCGATATTAATAGTATCGGCAATTTTTGTATGTAAGTGCAATCCGTTTTACAAAAGTCCTGTAACTAACAAGCGGAAGATTTTTGTTTTTATGGATTGTTTGGATAAGGAGGCCTTACCCCTGTGGTGGGGCCTCTGATTTTACAAATATTTTTACTTAATAATAAATCAAATAAAATAAATGTTCTCGCTTTGAGGGGTATGTTGAAGAAATGAATTTTTTATGATTATTAGCAATAATTTTCATATTAAAAATTACTTGCCGTTCAAAATTTTTACTACTTTTACTACATTGAAGAAAATTGTTTACATATTAATTCTTTTTATAGGGATAAGTACTACTTCATTTAGTCAGGCCCGACCATTGGTATCGGATGCCAATACAGCTGCTAAACTGGTGAACTTTTATCCCAATCCTGCCACTTCAAATATTACATTTGAATTTGTAAAAGGTTACGAAAACCAATACAGCCTGGATGTGTTTAACTTTATGGGCAAAAAAGTTTATTCAGTTAAAAAAATCCCACAACGTATATCCATTATTTTAGATGAATTTTACAGAGGCATCTACATTTTTCAATTACGCAACAAAAATGGCGTAATAGTTCAGTCAGGTAAGTTTCAGGTGGTGAAATAATTTCCTTATTCTTTTATTGGAGTGCCAATTTGGCTGCAATATAGCATTGGCAGTATGTTTGACTATTGTACCTTTGCAAACATTTTTAAATTATTGAAATAATGAATATGGAGAATAATCATCAACCAAGTACAGATAACAATATAGATATAAACATTAACTCCGATGCCGATATACCCGGAAACACTCATTTAAGTAATCCCGATGAAAATGGACTTTCATCAACCGAGGTGCTTGAAAATGAATTGCAGGAGCAAAAAGACAAGTACCTGCGCCTATTCGCCGAATTTGATAATTATAAACGTCGTACTGCAAAGGAAAGAGTAGAACTAATTCAAACTGCAGGGAAAGAAATATTATTATCTATGCTGGAAGTTTTAGACGATTGCGATAGGGCAGAAAATCAAATAGAAAAAAGCGAAGATTTAGAACAGGTAAAAGGAGGAGTAAAACTTGTTTTTAATAAACTTAAAAGCGT
>DEHT01000103.1 GCA_002352045.1 Chitinophagaceae bacterium UBA2793
GCTCGTTTTTTAAAAGCTACTACAAGAGATGGCTTCGGTAAAAACCTATTTAGAGATTGGCGATATGAAAATGATGATGATACAAAACCTAAATCACAGTTTCCACTAAATCAACCAGAATACAGCGGAGAAATATTAGTGGCAGGAAAAAATTTTGGTTGCGGTTCCTCCCGTGAACATGCTGCATGGGCCATTGCCGATGATGGATTCAAAGTAGTGGTGTCGAGTTTTTTTGCCGACATTTTTAAAAACAATGCACTCAACAACGGATTGCTTCCTGTTCAGGTGAGTGATGCTTTTTTGGCAAAAATTTTTTCTCAGGGTAATCAAGCTACTTTAACAATTAACTTGCCTGCACAAAGCATTTGCATTGATGCTACCAACGAAAAAGAAAGTTTTGAAATAAATAATTATAAAAAAACCTGCTTAATAAATGGGTACGACGATATTGACTTTCTGCTGAGCTTAAAGGATGAAATTGCTGCCTATGAAAAACATTAAAACTAAGAAATGAAAAAAAATATTGTAGTAATTGAAGGCGATGGTATTGGCCCGGAAGTAACCAAGCAATCTGTAAAAGTATTGAATGCAATTGCAGAACTATTTAATCATGAGTTTGTGTACAGCTATCATTTAATGGGTGCCGATGCTATAGATAAAACCGGCAATCCTCTGCCCGATGAAACTTTGAGCGCTTGTTTAAAAGCCGATGCAGTTCTTTTTGGTGCTATTGGTCATCCAAAATTCGATAACGACCCTTCCGCCAAAGTAAGGCCGGAGCAGGGTTTGCTCCGGATAAGAAAAGAACTACAGTTGTATGCCAATATCCGCCCAATTAATACCTATGCTGCCTTATCGCATTTATCGCCTTTGAAAGAAGACCGTTTAAAGAATGTGGACTTCATCATTTTTAGAGAACTTACCGGTGGTATTTATTTTGGGAAAAAAGAATTAGCCGCTGATGGCTCTCAGGCAAGCGACGATTGTGTTTACAGCAGAGCCGAAATTGAACGCATTACAAAATTGGCTTTTGAATTAGCTAAAAAACCCGAACGCAAACAAAAATTAACTTTAGTAGATAAAGCAAATGTGTTGGAAACTTCCAGGCTTTGGAGAAAAGTAGTTCAGGAAACAGCTACGCAATATCCTGAAGTGAAAGTAGATTATATGTTTGTGGACAATGCTGCTATGCAAATAATTATTAACCCTTCACAGTTTGATGTGGTGCTTACCGAAAATATGTTTGGCGACATTATCAGTGATGAGGCAAGTGTATTAAGTGGTTCATTGGGCTTACTGCCATCTGCATCTATTGGAACAGGTACTGCAATGTTTGAACCTATTCACGGATCTTATCCACAAGCCGCCGGAAAAGATATTGCCAACCCCATTGGCTCCATATTAAGTGCGGCTATGATGCTGGAATATTTTGGTATGATTGAAGAAGCAGAACGAGTGAAAGAAGCCGTAAACTGGGCATTGAACAGCAAAATAGTTACTAAGGATATAGAACCGGTAAACTTCTATTTTACCTCTACACTCGGCGAAATGATTGCTGATTATGTAAGTGGAAAAATACCGGAGTTGAATAAAAAAGAAAATATTGAGTTGAGAAAATCAACCATTATATAAAACTTCTTTCAATGTAAAAGCTAAGCCTGCTCTCCAATGGCGGCTAAGTATTATTGGAAAATCTTCAGGCTATTAAGTGATTAAAAGTTTGAAGAAGGTTGAAATTAGTTTTGGAAAATTATTGTTAGTTCAAAAAAAAATTGCTTGCTCTGTTCTTTTTTTCGGGCGGGTGTATATATTTGCACAATACATCCTTTGCATGTTGACGAATAATAAAAACATAATCGCTAAAGCTATAGCTGCAATTATTATTGTGGTGATTATTATTATTCCGGCAATCGGCGGAGGTGGTATTCTTTAGCAATAACTAATTTAAAATACAGCCCCGCCTCAAAAAGGCGGGGTTTTTTTATGCAATAAAAAATATAACTATGGCTTCATATTACAACAATAACACCTGGCTTTGGCTCAATGGAACTTTGGTAAAAGCTTCCGACGCAAAAATGGATTTCTATAGCCAATCGCTTCACTATGGCTATTCGGTTTTTGAAGGTATTCGTTCTTATGCCACTGAAAATGGTACTACTAAAATTTTTAAAGCTACCGAACATTACGATCGTTTGCAACGCTCTGCCAAAGCGCTCAATATGCCCTACCACTGGAATACGCCCGCATTAACTGCGGCTACATACGATCTGTTACAAAAAAATAATTTGCAGGATGCCTACATCCGCCCCATTGTATATGCACCTGCTAACATGAGTTTCGTTCAAAACGACATTTCTTTTTTAGCCATTGAAGTTTGGGAAATGCAACCATTCCTGGGCGATAAAATGGTAAGGGTAATGACCAGCAGTTTTCAAAGACCCAACCCTAAGGGATTTAAAATAGAAGCCAAAGCCGGCGGGCATTATGTGAATTCCATTTTAGCAAGCCAGGAAGCCAAAGCCGGCGGTTTTGATGAAGCACTCCTGCTCGACATAAATAATAATGTTGCAGAAGCACCGGGCGCCAATTTGTTTTTTGAAAAAAATGGAAAATTATTTACTCCTGCCTTGGGCAATATTTTACCAGGTATTACAAGAGCAACGGTATTAGAGCTCTGCCAAAATTTAGGCATTGCAGTAACCGAAGGAAAGTTTACTACCGATGATGTAAAGCAGGCCGATGCTGCATTCTTCTGCGGCACTGCTGTAGAAACCATTGGCATACAAAGCCTCGATGATTATACTTTTCCGGCTCATTGGGATGCTACAGCAAGTGAAAAAATTCAACAAGCCTATAAAAATTTAGTAAGAGAAAAATCAAACAGTTTAATAGTAGAAACAATATGACCGCATTAAATAAATACAGCCAAACACTTACCCAGGATCCTACACAACCTGCAGCGCAGGCCATGCTCTATGGAATTGGGTTAACCGATGAAGACCTTTCAAAAGCACAGGTGGGCATTGCCAGCATGGGCTACGATGGCAATACCTGCAACATGCATTTGAACGATTTAGCAAAGCTGGTAAAAGAAGGAGTGTGGGCTAATGATATGGTGGGTTTAATTTTTAATACCATTGGTATAAGCGATGGCATTAGCAATGGCACCGAAGGAATGCGTTATTCGCTTGTGAGCAGAGATTTAATTGCAGATAGCATTGAAGCTGTTTGTGGTGGATTTTATTACGATGGGTTAATAGCATTACCCGGCTGCGATAAAAACATGCCCGGTAGTATTATGGCAATGGGTAGGCTCAACCGACCTTCTATAATGGTTTATGGTGGCACCATTGCGGCAGGCCATTACAAGGGTCAGGAGTTAAATATCATTTCTTCTTTTGAAGCCCTGGGTCAAAAAATTGCCGGCAATTTAGAAGAAGGCGATTTTAGAGGAATCATCAAACATTCCTGCCCCGGAGCAGGCGCCTGCGGTGGCATGTACACAGCCAATACCATGGCAAGTGCCATTGAAGCATTAGGGATGAGTTTGCCTTATTCTTCCAGCAATCCGGCATTGAGCGATGAAAAGAAAAAAGAATGTGCAGAAGCTGGAAAGGCCATAAAAATTTTGTTGGAAAAAGATATTAAGCCATCCAATATTATGACCAAAGAGGCATTTGAAAATGCTATTACTGTTATAATGGTTTTGGGCGGAAGCACCAATGCCGTACTGCATTTGATAGCAATGGCCAAAAGTGTAAATGTAGAAATTACCCAGGATGATTTTCAACGAATCAGTAATACCACACCGGTATTGGCCGACTTTAAACCCAGCGGAAAATACCTGATGCAGGAGTTGCATCAGCATGGAGGCATTCCTGCGGTGATGCGCTATTTGTTGGATAAAGGATTATTGCATGGTAAATGTTTAACCGTAACAGGAAAAACGATAGCAGAAAATTTAGCATCCATTGCTCCTATCAATTTTGAAACACAGGATATTTTTTATCCGTTAGAAAAGCCCATTAAACCTACCGGGCATTTGCAAATACTTTATGGCAACCTTGCTGAAAAAGGGAGCGTAGCAAAAATTAGTGGTAAAGAAGGTGAGTTTTTTAGCGGCCCTGCAAGGGTATTTGATGGAGAGCAAAAATTGATTGCAGGCATTTCGTCGGGCAAAGTAAAAGCAGGCGATGTAGTGGTTATAAAAAACGAAGGCCCCAAGGGTGCTCCCGGTATGCCGGAAATGCTAAAACCAACAGGAGCCATTATTGGCGCAGGTTTGGGGAAATCGGTTGCATTGATTACTGATGGCAGGTTTAGCGGTGGCACGCATGGTTTTGTGGTAGGCCATATTACTCCCGAAGCTTATGAAGGTGGTTTAATTGGTTTAGTCCAAGATGATGATTTGATTGAATTAGACATTCAAAAAAATACCATCACACTAAAAGTTTCCGAAGTAGAAATTGAAGAAAGAAGAAAACATTGGAAACAGCCATCCTTAAAAGTTAGTTCCGGTGTGCTGTACAAATATGCCAAGTTGGTAAAAGATGCAAGCGAGGGATGTGTAACGGATGAGTAAATAATTGTGAATGGATAATTGATAATTGTGAATTGTGAATGGATAATTGGTAATTGTGAATTGTGAATGATAAATTTTTTCGGTGAATTGCTTCGGTGAATNNATTGCTTCGGTGAATTGCTTCGGGCTTTAGCCCGAAGAAAAAAAAATAAAATATTAAAACAGGGCTTTAGCCCAATAAAAATTTGTTATGGAATTAATTGCAAAACAAAATAAAACAGATGTAGGGAATGCTGCCGTTTCGGTAAGTGGGTCGGTAGCTGTATTAGATGCATTGTTGGCAGAAAATGTAGATACGGTGTTTGGTTATCCCGGCGGAGCCATCATGCCTATTTATGATGCCTTATACGATTACAACGATAAACTAAAACATATTTTGGTTCGGCATGAACAAGGGGCTATTCATGCTGCACAGGGTTATGCAAGAGTAAGTGGTAAAACGGGTGTAGTGTTTGCAACCAGCGGCCCTGGTGCTACCAACTTAGTTACCGGTTTAGCAGATGCCATGATAGATTCTACCCCGGTGGTATGTATTACAGGGCAAGTGTTCGCACATTTATTGGGTACCGATGCATTTCAGGAAACCGATGTGGTGAATATTACCACACCTGTTACCAAATGGAATTACCAGGTTACAGATGCTACAGAAATTCCTGCTGCATTGGCAAAAGCTTTTTTTATTGCAGGCAGTGGCAGGCCAGGCCCGGTGTTAATAGATATTACCAAAAATGCACAGTTGCAAATGTTTGATTATGCCGGCTACCGCAAGTGTGAACATATTCGCAGCTACCGACCAAAACCAATTGTGCGTAATGAATATATTGCCGAAGCAGCAAAACTTATTAATGAAGCACAAAAATCATTTGTAATTTTTGGGCAGGGTGTTATACTTGGTAATGCCGAAAAAGAGTTTCAACAGTTTATTGAAAAAGCCGGCCTGCCTGCTGCCTGGACAATAATGGGAATGAGTGCCATACCTACCAATCATCCATTGGGTGTAGGTATGCTGGGTATGCATGGAAATTATGGACCCAATTTATTAACCAACGAATGTGATGTGTTGATAGCCGTTGGAATGCGTTTCGACGACAGAGTTACCGGCCGCTTAGATAAATATGCAAAGCAGGCAAAAATTATTCACCTCGATATTGACCCAGCCGAAATTGATAAAAATGTAAAAACAACCGTTCCGGTTTGGGGCGATTG
Organism: Chitinophagaceae bacterium UBA2793; assembly: GCA_002352045.1. Lineage (GTDB taxonomy): Bacteria > Bacteroidota > Bacteroidia > Chitinophagales > Chitinophagaceae > Ferruginibacter. The sequence goes on from DEHT01000103.1 coordinate 5,789, forward strand.
TAAAGAAACTTTGCCGTTGCTAACCGAGTTGATAGAAAAAAAATCGCATGATGCATGGTTGCAAAAATTTAATGATTGCAAAAAGAAAGAAGAAGAAAAAGTAATTCATGCAGAGCTTAACCCAACCGACGAAACTTTAACGATGGGTGAAGTGTTGAAACAATTAAATGAATTAACAAAAGGCGATGCCATTATAGTAACCGATGTGGGCCAGCATCAAATGGTAGCCTGCCGTTATGCAAAATTCAATCACAGTAAAAGCAATGTAACCAGCGGCGGATTGGGCACCATGGGTTTTGCCCTGCCTGCTGCTATTGGAGCGGCATTAGGCGATACCAGCCGACAAACAGTTGCCATTATTGGCGATGGCGGTTTTCAAATGACCTTGCAGGAGTTGGGAACCATTATGCAGTTTAATGTAAACGTAAAAATTATTATTCTCAACAACCAGTTTTTAGGAATGGTGCGCCAATGGCAACAACTCTTTCACGAAAAAAGATATTCGTTTGTAAATATTACCAGTCCCGATTTTGTACAGGTAGCCAAGGGTTTTAACATAGCAGGTAAAAGCATCAATGATAGAAAAGATTTGCAACCAGCCTTAAAAGAAATGTTAGATGCCAAAGGAAGTTATTTACTGGAAATAATGGTAGGCAAAGAAAACAATGTGTTTCCTATGGTGCCACAGGGTAAAGGTGTATCGGAAATTGTATTAAGTAAAGAGGAGATATAAAATTAAAAAGTAAAAATTCAAAAAAGCATTACAGTTCATCATTATTCGGGTGGTCTTTTAAAATTTAAAAATAAAAAAATGACAAAGCAGGAATATACCATATCGGTGTTTACGGAGAATCAAATAGGATTGCTCAATAGAATTACCACTATTTTTTCTCGTAGAAAAATCAACATAGATAGTTTCAATACATCTCCCAGTGAAATAGACAGCGTGTATCGCATTACCATTGTAATTAACGAAACAGAAGAAGTGGTACGCAAGCTTTGCCGTCAAATTGAAAAGCAGGTTGAAATTTTGAAAGCATATTACAATACTGCCGATGAAATTGTATGGCAGGAGTTGGCTTTGTACAAAGTGCCTACCGATGTAATTGCGGCAGAAGTAAAAGTGGAGCGCCTCTTGCGTCAATATGGTGCCAATACAGTTGTGATAAGAAAAGACTTTACCGTTTTTGAAGTAGCCGGCCACCGGGAAGAAACAGAGGCATTGATAAAAGTACTGGAGCCTTATGGTTTAATTGAATTTGTACGCAGTGCAAGAGTGGCTATTATTAAAGCCAGCGACGGATTTCATAAAAAACTACAAGAGTTTGAATATAAAGAGCCAGGTGAAGAAGCGGTGGAGAATGTTTTTTTAAACGACCACGAAAAAGTATTTTCTATGTAAATAGAAAATATTTTGTACTCAATGAAAATGTTGAATAAAAAATAAAAAGTACAAGAGTGCGACGCAACAATGTTCAACAAAGATGCAGTTGCAGGGAACATAAAAATTAAAACAACAAATAAAAAACAGGTTATGGCAAAATTAAATTTTGGCGGCGTGGAAGAAAATGTAGTTACCAGGGAAGAGTTTCCCTTGAGTAAAGCACAGCAGGTTTTAAAAAACGAAACGGTAGCGGTGATTGGCTATGGCGTACAAGGCCCGGGCCAGGCATTGAACCAAAAAGACAATGGCATTAACGTAATAGTGGGCCAGCGTAAAAATTCTAAAACCTGGGATAAGGCCATTGCAGATGGTTTTGTACCGGGCGAAACTTTATTTGAAATTGAAGAAGCTTTGCAGCGTGGTACCATCATTTGTTATTTACTAAGCGATGCTGCTCAAATTGCTTTGTGGCCTACAGTAGAAAAATATTTAACGCCGGGTAAAGCACTTTATTTTTCTCATGGCTTTGGCATTACTTTCAATGAGCAAACGGGCATTAAACCTCCTGCCGGAGTAGATGTGTTTTTGGTAGCGCCCAAAGGTTCGGGAACATCTTTACGCAGAATGTTTTTGCAGGGTCGTGGCCTCAACAGCTCTTATGCCATTTACCAGGATGCCACCGGCAATGCTTTTGAAAGAGTAGTGGCACTGGGCATTGCAGTAGGTAGCGGCTATTTGTTTGAAACCGATTTTAAGAAAGAAGTATTTTCCGATCTTACCGGTGAACGTGGTACATTAATGGGTGCCATCCAGGGAATTTTTGCTGCTCAGTACCAGGTGTTAAGAGATAAAGGTCATACTCCATCGGAAGCATTTAATGAAACAGTGGAAGAGCTTACGCAATCACTGATGCCATTGGTAGCAGAAAATGGAATGGACTGGATGTATGCCAACTGCTCCACCACTGCACAGCGGGGCGCATTGGATTGGTGGAAAAAATTTAGAGATGCTACTGCACCGGTGTTTAAAGAACTGTACGAAAGTGTGGCAACCGGTAAAGAATCACAACGCTCTATTGACAGCAACAGCAAACCCGATTACAGGGAAAAGTTAGAAGAAGAATTAAAGGAACTTAGAGAAAGTGAATTGTGGCAAGCCGGCAGAACGGTTCGCAGCCTTCGCCCCGAAAATCAACCTAAGAAATAATGACCTTTTTTCAGTAGCAATCACAACACTACCGAATAACCTAATATTACAGTTGTCATAAGCAATTGCAGCAAAATTAATTGCTGCATTGCTTGTGTTGATTGTAAACAATGTTTTCAATAATGCAAACTACAACCATATCAACCACTCCTCTAAATTTTGAGGCTGCCAAACTGCGGTTAGCCTCTATTGTTACCCGTACACCTTTGAGTTTAAATATTAATCTTTCCAAAAAATACCAATGCAATGTGTATTTGAAAAGAGAAGATTTACAAATTGTGCGTTCCTATAAATTAAGAGGCGCCTATAATATGATGAGCAGCCTAAGCAAGGAGGAACTTGCAAAGGGTGTGGTATGTGCCAGTGCCGGAAATCATGCACAGGGCTTTGCATATAGTTGCAAGTTATTAGGTGTAAAGGGTGTGGTATTTATGCCGGTAATTACACCGGGGCAAAAAATTTCTCAAACAAAAATGTTTGGCGAAGATTGGATAGAAATAAAATTAGTAGGCGATAGTTTTGATGATTGTGCCCAGGCTGCCAAACAATTTACCGATGAAAATAAAATGACTTTTATTCCACCCTTTGATGATGTACGCATCATAGAAGGACAGGGAACGGTTGCCATGGAAATTTTGGAAGACCAGCCCCAGGTTGATTTTTTGTTTGTACCCATTGGCGGTGGCGGATTATGTGCAGGCGTTGGCACTTATTTTAAAACCTATTCGCCGGCTACTGCAATTATAGGTGTAGAACCCGAAGGTGCACCTTCTATGCAGCAGGCATTGCAAAACGGTAGTCCGGTTGCTTTAGATAATATAGACAGGTTTGTAGATGGTGCAGCAGTAAAACGGGTAGGCGACCTTACATTTAATATATGCAAACAAGTATTGAATGAAATGCAATTAGTGCCCGAAGGAAAAATTTGCACCAGCATTTTGCAACTATACAACCAGGATGCAATTGTGGTAGAACCTGCCGGTGCATTAAGTGTAGCCGCATTGGATTTATATACTAATGAAATTCAAGGTAAAAATGTGGTGTGCATTATCAGTGGCAGCAACAACGATATTGACCGTATGCCTGAGATTAAAGAACGCAGCCTGCAATACGAAGGTTTGAAACATTATTTCCTCATCAACTTTGCTCAAAGGCCGGGTGCTTTAAAAGAATTTGTAAACCATGTACTGGGCCCTACCGATGATATTACCCGATTTGAATACATGCAAAAAACCATCAAAGAGCGTGGCCCAGCATTAATTGGTATTGAACTTAAATCTAAAACCGACTATGAAGTGCTTTTGCAAAAAATGCAACAGTATCAAATAAATTTTACGGAGTTGAATAAGAATGATACCTTGTTTAGCTATCTGGTATAAATAATTTTCTTTCTGCTTTGAATGATTTGGTTTAATTTTTCAGTTAAATCAGCAGAATAGATGAACCCATTGCCTAAGATTATTGATAACCCTTTACAGCGCTTAGGTTGGACCGAACTACTTGTTTTTACCTTGTTAACTGCCTTATCGGTGTACACCGGCCAGATATCCATTTTTTATATTATTTATCTTTTTTGGTGGAATGAATTGATTAATACCCTGGTTGATTTTTTCTATGGCAAATTGAGCCGGGAGAAAAATTCAACAGCACCTAAAGAATCGCTGGCAGGATTGTTTCCCTTGTTTATTTATTTTGTTTTTATTATTGTGTTTTTTGCCTTTATGGCCAATTGGGACAATAATAAATTGCTAATAGTAAATATTCGAATTTTGATGTTCAAAAATATTTACTTCAATTTAAACCTGCTTTACATTGCCATCATTCGCATTTATATGTTGGTGAATAAACAAATACAGCCACAAACTTCCAACATATTTACAGGCAATATGATGGTATTGCATATTTCAATTATCCTCGGTGCCTTTGCCATGTTTTTTATTGTAAGAAAATACCCCTTGATTTTTACACCCGATAATTTGTGGGGATCTGTTTTAGTGATTGCTCCTTTTTTATTACTGAGATTCTTTTTTCAGGTTAGGCAATTAAAAAAAGAAAAGCAGGTATAGGTTAAAATCTGCTTAGTTTAAAAGCATTTATGTCAATTTCCGGCTGTTTACCAGCAATCAATTGAGCTACTAAAAAACCGGTACCGGGGCCTTCTGAAATGCCCAGCATGGCATGGCCTCCGGCAACTATTACATTTTTGAACTGTTCCGTACAACCTATATAGGGTAAGCCATCCGGCGTTACAGGTCTTAGTCCATTCCATATTTTATCGGTAGGTGGAAAATCAATTTGCAACCCCGGGTAAAAACTTTTTGCCGAATTGTAAATGCCCTGCATTCTGCTTACCAATACTTTATTGTTGATACCGCTTAGTTCCATAGTTCCGCCAATTCGTAAGCGGTTGCCCCAGGGCGTTATGGCACATCGGCCATCCACTAAAATAGCTGGGTAACGAATGTTTTTTTCTACATGGTCGTAAGTATAGCTGTAGCCTTTGCCGGGCTGCAGTAATAATTGAATGCCTAGCATTTTTGCAATAGACGGTATCCAACTTCCGGCTGCAATTATAAAATGATCGGCAGCAAATTTTCCTTTGTCCGAAAGAACAGCCGTAACTTTTTTTCCGGTTTTTTCAAACCCTGTTACGGTGGTATTTAATTCAAATTGTACGCCTTTAGTTTGTAAGAATTCTTTTAGCAACAACATTAATTTACCCGGATGAAAATGGCAATCATCTTTTACCAACAATGCACCGGCCACATCCAGTTCTACATCGGGCTCCAAAGCTTGCAGCTCATCTTTACGCAAGCGTTCAACTTTTAATCCAAATTTTTCTGCATCATCACCCAAATGAAATTCATGCTCCAATGCTTTTTCACTTTTACAAATCATAAAGCAACCTTTTTCTTCCATATCAAATGCGTCGCCCAATTCGTTTCGCATTTCATTGATGAGTTGCCGGCTTAATTGCAATATATTAATAAGATGTGGTGCAGATTCCTGTACTTTTTTTGCAGTACTGTTTTTATAAAAATGCCAGGCCCATTGAATAAGATCCCAATTGAGCCTGGGTTTAATGTAAAAAGGGCTGCTGCTGCTCAACATATATTTCAAACCTTCCGAAATAATACCCGGCGATGCAAGCGGCACAAAATGGCTGGGACTCATATAACCCATATTGCCAAATGAACAACCATCGGTTATATTATTGCGTTCAATAATGGTAACCTGCTGCCCTTCTTTTTGTAAATAATATGCGCTGCATAGACCAATAAAACCTCCGCCGATAATAATTGTGTGAGCCATAGAAAATTGAAAATTTGTAGTGCAGGCAATTTAAATCTTATTTAAATAGTTAGGTTAAAATGAGCTGCGTTTCAAAAAATATTTATTCGGGTTTTTGCGGCCTCTTTGTTTAATTTAGCTAATAAAATTTTTTATTATGCAATTCAACTGGCAAGGTGTTTTTCCGGCACTCACTACAAAGTTTACAGCACACAGCACGCTAGATTTTGAACTTTTTGAAAAGAACCTGCAAGCACAAATGGATGCAGGGATGCACGGAATTATTTTAGGTGGTACATTAGGCGAAGCCAGTGTATTGACTACCGATGAAAAAGAACAATTAGTAAAATTTGCGTTGCAAAAAACCGCAAATAAAATTCCGGTTATCATCAATATTGCCGAAGGCTCCACAGCAGAAGCAATAAAGCAGGCGGCTTTAGCAAAGCAATGGGGAGCACAGGGATTAATGTTGCTTCCGCCCATGAGGTATAAGCCCGATCATGCCGAAGTAGTTGCCTATTTTAAAGCTATTGCCAACAGTACCGATTTGCCAATAATGATTTACAACAATCCAGTAGATTATAAGGTAGAAGTTACGCTGGATATGTTTGCTGAATTGGTTGAATGTANNTTTGAAGAGTTATGCCTTGGTGCAGATGGTTGGGTAGCCGGTTTGGTGTGTGCATTCCCGAAAGAAACAATGGCCATTTATAATTTAATTCAACAAAAAGAATATGACAAAGCTCTGGCTATTTATCGTTGGTTTATGCCTTTGCTGGAGTTGGATATTCATCCCAAATTAGTACAGTACATTAAATTGGCCGAAGCACAAAATGGTATTGGCTCCGAAAATGTGCGCCCGCCAAGGCTTCCTTTAGTGGGCGAAGAAAGAGAAAGTGTTTTAAACATCATTAAAACCGGCATTAAAAACCGACCAAAATTATAATCATATTATGTATCAGGATATAGATTTAGTGGAAATAGATGGACTAATGCAGCAATCATGGAAAGCATTTATGCAATACCGTAATATGCCCATTGCAATGCGAGCAGCATTTATGAAAAAAATTGCTGAGGAATTGGAGCATTGTGGCGATGCTCTTATTCAAACGGCTATGCAAGAAACCAATTTACCCGAAGCAAGACTTAGGAACGAAAGAGGAAGAACTATTTTTCAATTAAATAATTATGCCGATGCATGCTTGCGTGGAGAATGGATGGATATAAGAATTGATACTGCCATTGCAGAAAAAAAAACTCCCAAACCCGATATTAGAAAAATGCAAATTCCCATAGGCCCGGTGGTAGTGTTTGGCTCCAGCAATTTTCCATTTGCATACAGTACCGCAGGTGGCGATACGGCTTGTGCATTGGCAGCCGGTTGTTCGGTAATTGTAAAAGCTCATCCTGCACATGCCGCCACAAGCCAAATGGTTGCCGATGCAATTAATAAAGCTGTTACTGCTCTCCAAATGCCCGAAGGTATTTTTATTCATGTACATGGTGCAGCTTCGGCAATAGGAGAAGCTTTGGTAAAACATCCATTAACAAAGGCTGTGGGCTTCACAGGTTCTTTTGTGGGTGGCAAACAATTGTTCGATTGGGGCAATCAACGCAAAGAGCCTATCCCGGTTTTTGCAGAAATGGGCAGTGTGAATCCTGTTTTTTTATTGTCCGAAAAATTAAAAACCGATGCAGTTTCCATTGCAAAAAATTATGCCGCATCCATTACATTGGGCGTAGGCCAGTTTTGTACCAACCCGGGAATATTGGTGGGTATCAATGACAACAATCTTGACATTTTCTGTTCGGTATTAAAAGATGAAATAGAAAAAATTCCTTCGGCAAAAATGTTGCATAACGGAATTGCTAAAAATTTTTCAGCAAATAAAACTAAGGCTTTGATGCAACAGCATGTTGAAACAATTGCAGCTTCTACAGTTCATGAACAAAATTTCGATGAATCTCTTTCGGCAAATGCAATTATTGCAACCACTACAGCCGATGTATTTTTACAAAACCCCCAATTGCATCAGGAAGTTTTTGGGCCATATTCTTTGGTTGTAAAATGCAAAACTTCTTTGGAAATGTTACAAGTTGCCGAAGCACTTGAAGGTCAGCTTACTTGTACCATCATTGGAACCGATGAAGATATTGCTGCAAGCAAAATGTTGATAGAAATTATTTCACTAAAATGCGGCAGGCTTGTATTGAACGGAGTGCCTACCGGTGTGGAAGTGTGCCTTGCAATGCAGCATGGCGGCCCATTTCCTTCAACTACCGACAGCCGGTTTACGAGTGTAGGTGCAGATGGAATTAAACGTTTTGCCCGGCCCATTGCATTTCAAAACTGGCCCAATCATTTATTGCCCGATGAATTAAAAGACGAAAACCATTTGCAAATTTGGCGAACCATCAACGATATTCCGGGAAAACATTAATTGAACTACAATAATGATGGAATTTTTTCTTCCTGTTTTTTAAAATGAAAGTAAATGGTGACAGTCATTGAAATAAAAAAGTAAATCAGCAAAATAAACTTTAAATAAGGCCAAACGGTATTGGCTCCAAACCAATCTCCTGTATAAAAAATAATACCAATACCCATTAAAAATTTTACGGCTTCTGCTATCCAAAAATACGGGCTGCCATCCATCATATCAGTGAGCGCATATACAAAAACAAAAATAAAAGCTCCATACCAAATCATATTTGGCATTCCAATTTGTGCAATGTTGCCAAATAAATAACTAATGAGTAGTAAAAGCATTAATAATTGAACCCACACCCAGCCAAGAAATAATCCTGAGTATTTTGTTTCGAATTTTTCAAAATCATATACATCTTCAATTTTATAAACGGGATATGCTTCGGCTACATCCGCAGGGCGCCACCCGGTTGGCATAAACCAAATTCGAAGTTTGTCTTTAAAATTATTTGCACGCCATGCGTCGGTTATTAGTAACCATAAATGCTGAAAATTTATTTTTAGGGGATTCCAGGTACGCACCGGCCTTGTTACACCATAAACGGGAGGCACCCCTTCCATTTCTGCTTGAAAAGTACCAAACCATTTATCCCATATTATAAAAATTTGACCATAGTTTCTGTCCATATATTCTTCATTCATTGCATGATGAACTCTATGGTGTGATGGCGTTACAATAATTTTTTCTAAAAATCCCATTTTGTTGATATGCCTGGTGTGATACCAAAATTGTGCAAATAAATGCAGTGGAGCCACTGTTGCAATCACTATTGGTTCAATACCCAGTAAAGCGCAAGGCAACAATAGAATAGCAAACAATTGTACAAATACAGAAATGCTTTGCCGTAAAGCACAAGCCAAATTAAATTCTTCACTACTATGATGTACAATGTGTGCATTCCAGAAAAAATTCACCTTATGTTGTAAGGAATGCACTAAGTAACCTGCAAAATCAAGCACAACAAATACAATTATATAAGTGTACCAATGTGTGCCTATATGTGTTAATGCAATATGCTTCACCAGCCATTCGTAACTTATAATGGCAACACTCAACCCAATTATATCTTTGGTTGCATTGGTAACACCACTGGTAAGGCTGCTTATCATATCCATGCTCCGAACAGTATCTTTTCCTTTAAACCAGCCATACCATTTTTCCAATAATACCAGCAAAAGAAAAGCCGGCATAGCAATCAATAAAATTTTACCGTAAGTTTCCATAAAATTAATTTCAAATGTAAATGAATAATTCACATTTTAAACTTCCAATATACAAAATATGAAACATACCTTTCATTGTATTGATGCACATACATGCGGCAACCCGGTTAGACTTGTAAAAAGGGGTGGACCTATATTAAAGGGTGCTAATATGAGTGAGAAAAGGCAACACTTTTTACAAGAGTTTGATTGGATAAGAACCGGGCTCATGTTTGAACCAAGGGGGCACGACATGATGAGCGGAAGCATTTTGTATCCGCCTCACGATCCTCAAAATGATGTAGCTGTATTGTTTATTGAAACCAGCGGCTGTCTGCCTATGTGTGGGCATGGTACCATTGGTACCATTACAATTGCTATTGAAGAAAAATTAATTGTTCCTAAAATTTCGGGTATAGTAAAAATGGAAGCACCTGCCGGCTTGGTTTTAATAAACTATACAGAAGAAAATGGCAAAGTAAAATCGGTAAAGCTTACCAATGTTGCCTCCTATTTACATTCAACGGAATTAAGGGTGTTATCGCCGCATCTTGGTGAGTTAATAGTTGATGTGGCTTATGGTGGAAATTTTTATGCAATTGTAGATCCCCAAAAAAATTTTAAAGGAATTCAACATTATACAGCCACAGCGTTAATACAATTCAGCAGTGTATTAAGAAAAAACATAAATGAGCAATACGAATTTATTCACCCGGAAAATGAAACTATTAAAGGATGCAGCCATATTTTATGGACCGGCAACACTTTAGATGCAACCTCTACGGCACGTAATGCCGTCTTCTATGGGGAAAAGGCAATAGATAGAAGCCCCTGCGGAACAGGCACCAGTGCCAGAATGGCCCAATGGTATGCTAAAGGATTGCTAAAGCCCGGCGATGCGTTCATTCATGAAAGTATTATCGGCAGTAAGTTTACCGGAACCATTGTGGAAGAAACAATGGTAGTAGGAAAACCTGCCATAAGGCCGGCAATAGAAGGATGGGCAAAAATTTATGGAGAAAATATTATTAGCATTGATTCGGATGATGACCCATTTGCTTTTGGTTTCCAGGTAATTTAACTTTGCAGAAAATAAACCATTTTTAAAGAAGCACTATGGAATAATTAAATCACTAAAGTGTAATATTTGAAACTGAAGTAGTTTATTAACGCAAAGTTTCTTAAAAATAAAAAAAGAAAAACGTATGAAAAAAATGATGATTACAGCATTGGCTGTTTTTACAGGAATCAATGTAATGGCGCAGGCCGAAATTGGAAAAGCAAATTTTGGAAAAGAAACAGAGTCTGCGGTAAAAAATATTTTTGCATATTCTCAACAGGCAGTTGAAAATGCGGTTGAAAACAGGATGGGTAAAATTGCCAAGGCAAAAAAGGCCAAAAACTTTTTAATGTATAGAAATGTAAATATTGCCGAAATTTCCGATAAAACAGTTACATTATATATTGGGGTAGAAAAATTAAGCAAAAAAGATAATCATACTGAATTTACATTACTTATTGCCAACGAGTTTGACCGTTTTTATACTGCTTCGGAAAATGCAGAATTATTTGATAAGGCCAAAAACTTTGTGAACGGTTTTGCTGAGCCGGTGGCAGCAGCCGACCTGGAAATAAAAATTGCTGCACAACAGGAGGTATTTGCAAAAAATGAAAAAAAATTGCACAAACTCAAAGAAGATGGGGCCGACTTTGAAAAACAAAAAAAGAAAATTGAAGAAAAAATTGCCAACAATATAAAAGAAACAGAAACCGTAAGCCAGGAATCGGCAAAAATTAAAGAGGCTTTAGATGCCTTAATTAAACAAAGGAAAAATTGATATAAATAATTTTGTAATTTATTAAGCGGCTTTATTTGAGCCGCTTTTTTGTTGGCCTAAATAAGTTTATAGCGTTAAACCAAAGCATCTTTAGCCATGCCAACATAAGTGGCATTATCTTTTAAGCTTAATAAAACATAAACAGTAATCATGACAATAAAAAAGCCCTCCAATTTAGGAAGGCTTATTAGTACCACGTACGGGATTCGAACCCGTGATTCCTCCGTGAAAGGGAGGCGTCTTAACCCCTTGACCAACGCGGCGTTGTTTAAAGGACGGCAAAGATAAGGGCATGGCTTTTTATCGCCAAAATTTTTTCAAAAAAAGTTCAGCAAAGCACTAAAAGTTAAACGGAGCGTCGCCCATGCTGTTGCCACCTGCACTGCTGCCCATAACATAAAAATATTCACTGCTATTATTTACACAACTCGTAACTTTGGCACGCAAAAACGAAAACATTTTAAATTAGTTAGTTATGAGTACAGTAAAAGTTGCCATCAATGGCTTCGGGCGTATTGGCCGATTGGTTTATCGCCAAATTTATAACATGCAGGGTATTGATGTAGTTGCTATCAACGACTTAACAAGCCCGGCTGTATTGGCGCATTTATTAAAATACGACAGCGCCCAAGGCCGATTTAATGAAGATGTAAAATCCGGTGAAAATGCTATTACTGTAAATGGTGACGAAATAAAAATATATGCTCAAAAAGATCCGGCACAAATTCCCTGGGGAAGTCATGATGTAGATGTGGTAATTGAATGTACCGGCTTTTTTACCGATAAAGCAAAGGCAGAAGCACATTTAACCGCAGGTGCAAAAAGAGTGGTTATTTCTGCTCCTGCAACAGGCGATTTAAAAACCGTTGTTTATAATGTTAACCATAGCATTTTGGATGGTAGCGAAACTATTATTAGTTGTGCAAGCTGCACCACCAATTGCCTGGCGCCAATGGCAAAAACCTTAAACGACAATTTTGGAATTGTTACCGGTATCATGAGTACCATTCATGCTTATACCAACGACCAAAATACGTTGGATGCTCCACATCCAAAAGGCGATTTAAGAAGAGCAAGAGCAGCGGCAGCCAATATAGTTCCCAATAGCACCGGTGCTGCAAAAGCAATTGGCCTGGTACTGCCGGAGTTAAAAGGTAAATTAGATGGCGGTGCGCAGCGTGTACCTGTAATTACCGGCTCGGTTACCGAGTTGTATTCTATTTTAGAAAAATCTGCCACTGCCGAAGAAATCAATGCAGCCATGAAAGCGGCTTCAAATGAAAGCTTTGGTTACAATGAAGATGAAATTGTAAGTTCCGATGTGGTAGGTATTCATTACGGTTCATTATTTGATGCTACCCAAACCAAAGTGCAATCTTTAGGTGATAAGCAAATTGTAAAAACGGTAAGTTGGTACGATAACGAAATGAGTTATGTAAGCCAGTTAGTTCGTACGGTGAAGCATTTTGCAGGGCTCATTAGTAAGTAAGTTTTATTTTTTATATTTAACCGCAAAGCAGCTACGCCGGGATGATTCATCTTTGCGCTGAGTAGCTTTGCGGTTTTCTTTTTTTACACAATAAAATAATATCATGTCAAAATTTTCTCAGCATAATTTCTCCGGTCAAAAAGCATTGATTCGAGTTGACTTTAATGTGCCTCTCGACGAAAATTTAAAAATTACCGACGATACCAGGATGAAGGCAACCCTGCCTACCATTAAAAAAATATTAACCGATGGCGGTTCGGTAATTTTAATGAGCCACCTGGGAAGGCCAAAAGATGGTCCAACGGATAAGTATTCTTTAAAACATTTAGTAAATCATTTACACCAATTATTGGGTGGCCAAACAAAAGTTTTTTTTGCAGACGATTGTATTGGTAGCCAGGCCGGCTTAACAGCCTCTATGCTAAGGCCGGGTGAAGTATTGCTGTTGGAAAACCTACGTTTTTATAAAGAAGAAGAGAAGGGCGATAAAGGCTTTGCAGAAAAACTAAGTAAGTTGGGCGATGTGTATGTAAACGATGCTTTTGGTACAGCGCATAGAGCACATGCTTCTACGGCTGTGATAGCAGATTTTTTTTCTGCTAATAAAAAAATGTTTGGTTTACTGATGGAAGCTGAGGTGAACAGTGCCGAAAAGGTTTTGCATAATTCGGAAAAACCCTTTACTGCAATTATTGGTGGTGCTAAAGTTTCCGACAAGATTCTGATTATTGAAAATCTACTCGAAAAAGCAACGGATATAATTATTGGCGGTGGNNAAACAAAAAAATGTAGCCATTCATTTACCTGAAACATCTGTAGTAGCCGATAAGTTTGCAGCGGATGCCAATACAAAGGAATTGCCAAGCGACCAAATTCCCGATGGCTGGTTGGGATTGGATATTGGTGCTAAAGCAATTGGTATTTTTAGTGAAGTGATTGGTAAGTCAAAAACCATTTTATGGAATGGGCCCATGGGTGTTTTTGAAATGGAAAAATTTCAAAATGGCACTAAGTCTATTGCGTTGGCGGTGGCAGATGCTACTTCAAAAGGAGCGTTTAGTTTAGTAGGCGGCGGCGATAGTGTGGCGGCTGTAAATAAATTTAACCTGGCAAATAAAGTGAGCTATGTAAGTACGGGTGGTGGCGCTATGCTCGAATATTTTGAAGGACAAGAACTACCGGGCATTGCGGCGATAAAATAACTGTTGATAATTATTAGAAATTTTTTTTAAGGCGATAGATGAAATTCTTTCGCCTTCTTTTTTAACTATTTAGTTAGGTTACTTTTTCGTTAGCAACGAATAAATTGTTTTATATTCTTAAAGAATATTATTTTTTACTATTGTCCGACTAAGTTGGGCTAAAGCCTACTGGAAGAGGATTTGAATCAATAGACCTGGGCTTAAGCCCAGGTCTATTGAAACCAGTACCGCTTATGGGCTTTAGCCCAACTTGAAGTTTTTTAATCGGACAATTATGATTATTTTTATAACAATTAAAACAATACAAACATGAAAAGTATAACCACTCTTGTTATTTTGGGCATTTTAGCTGTTCTTGTATTTATGGGCTGTAATGGATATAATGGCTTAGTAAAACAAGACGAAAGTGTAAAAAAAGCATGGAATAATGTTCAGGCAGAATATCAAAACAGGGCCGATCTTGTAGGCAACTTGGTAAACACTGTAAAAGGTGCTGCAAACTTTGAACAAAAAACTTTAACCGATGTAATTGAAGCCCGTTCAAAAGCTACCAGCGTAAATATTAATGCAGAAAATCTTACTCCTGAAAAAATAGCTGAATTCCAGGCTGCACAAGGGCAACTTACCGGTGCATTAAGCCGTTTACTGGCTACCGTTGAAGCTTATCCTACACTAAAAGCAACCGAAAACTTTAAGCAATTGCAAGGCCAATTGGAAGGAATTGAAAATAATATAAAAAATTCTCGCAAGCTGTTTAACGAAGAAGTGAATGTGTATAATACAAAGGTTCGTTCTTTCCCAATGAATATTATTGGTGGAATGTTTGGCTTTAAAGCAAAAGAAGGTTTTAAAGCAGATGCAGAGAAAGCCCCAACAGTTGATTTTACAAAATAGAATAACTTCTTTCCCGGGGATATTATGAAGAAACTTTCTGGTATAATAATATTAAGCATTTTGGTAGTGGTGGGCATTTGGCTCATCACTACTTATAATGGCCTTGTAAAAAAAAGTGAGCAGGTAAATTTGCAATGGAACGAAGTGCAAAATGCTTATCAACGCAGGCTCGACTTAATACCTAATTTGGTAAATACGGTAAAAGCTGGTGCCGATTTTGAACAAACTACTTTGCAAAAAATTGCCGAGGCAAGAGCGAAAGCAACTTCAGTTCTACAAAATACCAGTCTTACAGCCGAAAACTATCAACAGCAATCTGCAGCACAAAATGAGTTAGCAGGAGCTGCCAATAGATTAATTGCAGTTGTAGAACGCTATCCCGATTTAAAAGGTACAGAAGCATTTAGGAGCCTTCAAACTCAATTAGAGCGAACAGAACTTAGAATAGCTATTGCAAGAAAAGATTTTAATGCAGCAATTGCCAATTACAATAGTTCGGTGAGAGGGTTTCCAACAAAGCTTGCAGCCGGTTTGTTGGGGTTCCATGCAAAAGAAGGCTTTCAGGCAGATGCCGGCGCCGATAAAGCAACAGAAATTAAATTTTAATATGGGTTTCTTTCCTTTTTCAAAAGCAAAACCAATTTTTACTACGGATGAAACAAGTCGTATTGTTTCGGCTATACGAACCAGTGAGAAAACAACCAGTGGTGAAATAAGAGTTTATGTTGAAGCTAAGAACCCTTTAGTAAGTCCATTGGAACGTGCCGCCGAAATATTTACCGATTTAAAAATGGAACGAACCGACCATCGAAATGGGGTATT
>DEHT01000055.1:0-64349 GCA_002352045.1 Chitinophagaceae bacterium UBA2793
CTTACTTTTTGTGTGAGCAAGGGCGTTATAAAGCCGGCTACCCCAATAAAATCAACAGCGGCAAATGTAAAGTCAACGGTTCAATAGATGGAAAGATTGAGGCAATGGATTTAGTAATTTTTTTATTTTAAAAGTGCTGCAATGTCAGGATCGGTTTCAATATTATTCATCTGACGTAAAATTTTCCCCGAAACCGCCGAAACAAATTTGCTCAATGGTTTTACGGTATATTTTTTTGGATTGCGCAGGCAGGCTGCTATCATAGCGGCTTCGGAGCGGCTGAGATTTTTGGCATCCTTATTAAAATATTCCTTTGCGGCAGCCTGTACGCCAAAAATTCCGGGTCCCATTTCGGCCACATTTAAGTAGTGTTGAAGAATTCTTTCTTTACTGTAAAGCGTTTCAATCATAAAAGTAAAATACACTTCCAACCCTTTTCTAAACCAGCCGCCACCTTGCCACAAAAAAATATTCTTAGCGGTTTGCTGGCTAATGGTGCTGGCGCCTCTAACTTTATTAGGGTGCTTTTGATTGTACTTCTGCGCTTTTTTGATGGCTTTAATGTCAAAGCCATTATGATCGGGAAAGAGTTGGTCTTCGGCTGCTAAAACGGCCAACTTAATATTGGGGCCCATGGCTTCATAACTAATATTATCTTTTTTTAAACCGTAGCCTTTTACTACATCTACCATTTGGGTAATGGTAATGGGCGGATTAATAAACCATAACAGTAGAATGTACACGAACTGGCCAATAACCATCCAAAGAAAAATTCTTTTAAGCTTTTGCCACCAGCTTTTTTGATTTTTATTGCCCGTACTTTTTGCCATAGAAAACGAAAATAATGATTAATTAAAAAGTTGAAGGCGAAGAAGCATAAAATGGCCAAATGTTTTAAGTGAGTTGAATGTTATACAAAGTGAGTTAATTAGGATGAAAAAAAATTTACTCCATGATTTTTAAAAATAATAGCATTCATGATGCTAATTCATATCCATATAAGTTAAAGAATATTTTTTGCCAATGGTTATGTTTTTGGCGGCAGACTTGTTTATAAAATAGCCAATAGCGCCAAGGCCTACGGCACCTGCCAATAAACCCGGACTAAATTTATCTTTATCTGCTAAATAAGAAACACCGCTTGCAAGCGTAAGCAAAGCGCCTCCTCCCATTAATGCTGCACCGCTTCCACTTACATTAAAGTTTTTCTGCTTTTTGGGTCCAAATGAATGTATTTGATTGTAATGATAAGCAAAGCTAAAACTGCCGGTAGTATCTAAAATATAGGTGCCAATAGTTGTTGGCACTCTTACTACATAAAATTCCTGAAGATAAAGGCTGTCGTTTTTTATGGCTGTTATCAACGCATTGCGATAAGCCCCGTTGGTACTTACAAATTCAATATTGGAACCGGAGTAATAATATTTATATGTTTTATTTTTCTTTTTTAATATCAAAAAATCCGAAGACTGCGCCTTGCATAAAAACGGAAACAAAATAAAAAAACAGAGAAGTTGTTTCATAGTCTTAAAAGTTAAATTTATAAATATTAAAAAGCCTGCAACAATTTACTAATCTGTAAAAATGGTATAAATAATGCCTGCCAAAATTGAAATACCAAAGCCCAAATAAAGTAATCCGGAGAGCCTGTTGATGCGAATAATATTTTTGTCGCTTAGTTTTTGACCCAATACCTGTGCTCCAAATACTTTTGCAATATCTGCCAACATATTTACAGCAAGGCAGGTTGCAAAGGCAATTACCTGTTGCTTAAAATTAAAACTGGTCGATAAAGTGGCAGCCATTAAAACCCAAAAAGAAATTACAGCAGGATTGAGAGTATTTATAAAAAATCCCGAAGTAAAAATGGCAAAGTAATTTGTTTTTACTTTTCCGGAAGGCATTAGTTCGTCGCCGGCAATTTCAATAGGTTGTTGCAGTTTGCGGGGTATAATTTTTTTAAAAAACACATAGTAAACACCCATGCCAATAAGTAAGCAACAGCCTACTATGCCAATGGGTACTTTAAAATTCATCAACACTTTTACCACCTGGCTAAAGCTTACGCTTAATACAATCCAAATAATATCGCTTAACCACACGCCGGCAATAAAACTAAAGCCGCCGGGCTTGCCATGGTTGATGCTTTGTTTGATTACAGCAAAGATCACCGGTCCCACCGAAAAAATGAGCAATAAACTTATGGCCAGTCCTTTTAAAAATGCATCCCACATTTTAGAATATATGTTGGGTAATTAATGATAATTTAATTTTCGAGAAATGCTTTCCAGTCTTGCAGCATACTGCCTTTTACTACCCTGGGAAACTTATGTTGCCCGCCTACTTTTCCTTTTGATTTCATAAAATCTAAAAAAACACATTCGGGCAATACCTTTACAGAAATATTTTTGAGTGCATGCTTTCGTTCTACCTCATAATCATCGTTCAGCTCTTTTAATTTTTCATCTATTAATTCTGCCAGCTTGGTTTCATTCACAGCATCGTTACATGCAATATACCATTCGTGGGCAAAAAAACTACCATGGGGAACTCCGGCTACTGTAAACTCGGGTATAGAAATATTCATTTCCTCAGAAACCATTTCAATGGCCTTGTTCATATTGTCCACACTTAAATGTTCACCCACCAGACTTAAAAAATGTTTGGTTCTTCCGGTGATAATTATTTCTGTTCTTTCTTTATCAATCAATTTTATAGTGTCGCCAATGGCGTATCGCCAGGCGCCTGCATTGGTACTTATTAAAATGGCATAGTCTTTATTTTCTTCAATTTCGTGCAGCATCAAAGCTTCGGGGTTTTCTACCATATTGCCATCGCTATCAAAATTTTTATCGTCAAAAGGTACAAATTCAAAAAAAATATTATTGTTGATGGCTAAGTGCATACCCTTTGCATTCTGCCTGTTTTGATAAGCTAAAAAACCCTCGCTGGCAAGATAGGTTTCAATATAGGTGAGCGGCTTTGCCAACAATTTTTCAAAACCTTTTTTATAAGGGTCCATAGCTACACCGCCGTGAACATAAAAAGAAAGATTGGGCCAAATGTCGTGAATGGTTTTTAGCTGGTACCGTTCAATAATTTTTTCCATGCACAGTTGCAGCCATGCAGGCACACCTACAATAAAACCAATATCCCAGTTGGGAGCGTTTTGAACAATTTCTTCTAATTTTTTACTCCAGTCTTTTTCTTTGGCAATTTTTTTACCGGGCTTGTATAATCCTAAGCCCATAAACCAAAAAGGAATATTTTTTTGCTGAATGCCGCTAAGGTCGCCTGCAAAATAAGTTGGCCCTTTTTGCAATTGGGTACTGCCGCCCAGCATCAACCAGCCTTTGCCAATAGCACTGCGCTGAATATTTTCGTAGCGGGCAAGACTAAGGAGTTGCCGGGTACTAGTGATGGTATTGGCTTTTATTAGGTCTTTGGTGATAGGAATGTATTTACTGGCTGCCTCGCTGGTGCCACTACTCAAAGCAAAATATTTTATGGTGCCGGGCCAGCATACATCGGGTGTGCCTTCCAGGGTTTGATACCACCAGTCTTTATATAGTTTGCTGTAATTGTAGGTTGGAACTAATTGCTGAAATTTTTTTCCGGCATGTTTGCTCATGAGGATTTCATCAAACTTATACAATTGGCCAAACTGGGTGAACCTTGCCTTTTTAAGCAATTTTTTTAGCACTTTCAGTTGCTGTCGCCTGCAATCGCTTACCGGAAGGTTTAAGGCTTTGGCAATTGATTTTGGCAGTTTGATTTCGAAAATGGCCATTTACAATTCCGTTAAAAGTTTGAAAACAAATATAGGCATTGAAACTGAGTAATGAAGAACCCAAATTTTGAATCCACTATTTAATGAATCGTTATTGATAATGCACATGCATTTGCTTTGGGCATATTTGTTTTATTCATTTTAAATATCAAAAGAAATGTAATTTTTTTAATCTGTTTTTTCAGATGTTGAAGAATGAGAGCAGTATTGGTTTTTACAAACATTGTAATCTTTAATAATTTGCGGCATATCTTCAAAAAGATAATCGCCCCTTGTTACTTTACCTGCCATTCTTTCACAATCGGAAAACAGTTGCTTTAGAATGGGTTTAAAAGTGGAGTCTTTAATTTCCTGCACTGCTCCGGCCTTGCTTACAACATAATGAATAATGATATCGCCTTTTTTTAAATGCAGCATCGCATTGGTATAACCATAGTTGGCTTTTGACTGAGCAATGGTACTAAGAGAAATGAAAAGAAGAAAAAACTTGCAAAAAATTTCATAGATGCAAAGATTAAATGTAATGCTAACGTTTAAAAATTGATGTAATACTGCAAAAATATAACCTCTTTTGCATTACGCTATTCTTTTTGCAACGCCATCCTTAATTAAAACCATGCCCGGGTTTTTGCCTTTTTCAAAATTCCCAAAGCGGTCATCAATTCCCAAAGCCTTTGCACCATTTATCGTAGCCCATTGCAAAATGGTTTCTATGGCTATTTGTGGAAAATGTTTTTGAATGGTATTTATTTCGGCCATCATGTTCAATTGTAAGTTGCTGGCATAGCTATCGGTTCCCAACACTATTGGGCAGTTGTTTTTAATGAGTAATTCAATGGGGGGCAATACATTTTCAATATATAGGTTGGCATTGGGGCAAAGACAATATAAAAGTTGCTGGCCGGCAAAATCAATATCGGCCTGCGAAGTAAAGCTATTGTGTACACTAATTATTTTTTGCTGATGCCCAAAATAGGGTAGCCAACTTTGTAAACTTGATTTACCGGTTGCATTAAAACCTGAGATGTCTATTCCTAAATGTTGGTACATGGCTAAAAAATCACCGGACTTATTTTTGAAAAGCTTGTCTTCTGCAGGCGTTTCCTGGTTGTGGATAGAGATTATTTTACCGGCTGTATTTTGATTCAGTAATTCAAATAAATTTTTTGAAACAGAATAGGGTGCATGAGGAACCAACGAGCAATTAAAGGGATATTTGGAAAGTTCCTGTTCAAAATGCTGTAAAATGGCTTCTCCGGCTGCCAACCTGCTTTGTGCTGCGGTATCTACAAAGCCAGTTAGTTCAATAAAATTGTGCCAATACAAAGGGCTGTTTTTTTTAATGGCAATACTATCGGTTGTATTACAAATATCTCCCACGGCTACTGTGCCGCTTTCAAAAAGTTCTTGTTGTGCTGCCTGCAATGCCCCCAGTTTTTCTTCTACGTTATGTTGATGACGAATGCTCATAACATGCTCAATAAATTTGGGCAGGCCTGTGTGAATTGGTATCAAAGCTTTCAAATGGCTTAGTTCAATATGACAATGTGCATTTACAAAACCAGGGCAAAGGATACCATCCAAAATTTGAACCTGGTCTCCGGCATCTTCTTCCTTTACAATGGCTTCTATACTTCCATCGGGTTTACAAAGCAATACATGGTTGTTTAGCATTTGAGTGCCGGTAAAAAGCTGCGAAGGTTTATATTTTCTGTACAATTTGATTGGTTTATATAACGTAAATTTGCCGCCCAATGAGGCAATTTGCCACGGATTTTTAAAAACCTATGGCAATATAAGGTGAATAATTTTTATGGGGTCGGCACCAAAGGTCAGACCCCAGTGAAGAAAGGTAAAAATGGCGATTGCAAATGGGGTTTAAAAAATTTCGGAAATATATCTCACGGGTCTGACCTTTGGTGCCGACCCATGATGGAGGAAAAAATAAAATTACAATGTTAGACAAGTTAGATGCAATAAAAGCAAAGTTCGAAAACCTGGGAGTGGCGCTTACCAATCCCGAAATTGTGAGCGACAATAAGAAGTACAGCGCCATGAGCAAGGAATATCGTAGCCTTGAAAAAATAGTGAATGCCCGCAATGCTTATGTAAAACTGATGGATGATATTGAGTTTAACAAAGAAGTACTTAATAGCGACGATGCCGAAATGCGGGAGATGGCCAAGCTGGAGCTACCGGGAATGGAAGAACAAAAAGAAGAAGCAGAAAAGCAATTGAGAAACATGTTGATTCCAAAAGACCCTTACGATGAAAAAAATGCCATTTTAGAAATTAGGGCAGGAACCGGTGGCGACGAAGCCTCGCTGTTTGCAGGAGACTTGCTTCGCATGTACATGAAATTTTGTGAAAAGAAAGGATGGAAAACTGCATTGCTCAGCGAGAGTGAAGGAACGGTGGGCGGTTTTAAAGAAGTGCAGATTGAAGTAACAGGCGACGATGTTTATGGTACGCTCAAATTTGAAAGTGGCGTGCATAGGGTGCAGCGTGTACCCGATACTGAAGCAAGTGGCAGGGTGCATACCAGCGCTGTAACAGTAGCCGTGATGCCTGAAGCAGAGGAAGTAGATTTTGAATTAAAGGATAGTGATGTAAAAATGGAAACTGCCCGAAGTGGTGGTGCCGGCGGACAAAATGTAAACAAAGTAGAAACAAAAGTTTTTTTAACGCATAAGCCAACCGGCATAGTAGTGGTTTGTCAAACTGAAAGAACGCAGTTGGCCAACCGGGAAAAAGCAATGGATATGCTGAGAACTAAATTGTACGATGAAGAAGTGCGTAAAGCAGAGGAAGCCATTGCACATTTACGCAAAACTTTGGTGAGCACCGGCGACCGTAGTGCAAAAATTCGCACCTATAATTTTCCGCAGGGAAGAGTTACCGATCACCGAATTGGATTAACGGTTTATAATTTAGACGAAGTGCTGAATGGCGAAGTAGGCGAATTTATGGAAGCCCTGCAGTTTGCAGAAAATGCCGAGAAAATGGCTACTCAGCAATAATAATTTTGTTTTGAAAAATACTACCAAGGCTCACCTGGCTTTGCTGGGTACCAATTTATTTTTTGCAATAAATTTTTCTGCCATAAAGTTTTTGGTGAATGATGGTTTTATTCAAGCGTTTGCGCTTAACCTAGTAAGGGTTGCTGTAAGTGTTGTGTTGCTATGGATGTTGTTTTTGGTGAAGCCTACAAAAATGCCTATCCAAAAAAAACATGTCGGCAGATTTTTATTGTGCGCCTTGTTGGGAATTGCCATTAATCAATTGCTGTTTGTAAAAGGATTGTCGCTTACCTATTCCATACATGCATCATTGCTGATGTTAACCACTCCAATTTTAATTACCATATTGGCAGCATGGTTTCTAAAAGAAAAGTTGAATGCATTAAAAATTGCGGGGCTTCTGTTGGGAATAGGTGGTGCAGTTATTTTAATTGCAGGACGGACCGGTAGCAGCAATGCATTGGATGTATTGCTGGGAGATGTATTGGTAATTATAAATGCAGTTGCTTATACCTTTTATTTTATTTTGGTAAAACCATTGATGCAAATCTATAATGCAATGGGTATTATTCGTATTGTGTTTACCATTGGCTTTTTTATGATGCTCCCATTTTGCTGGACCGAATTTGAGGCAACCAATTTTTCAAACTTTACAACTAATGCATGGCTGGCATTGGCTTGTATTGCGGTGTGTGGTACTTTTTTGGCTTATGCATTTAATATCTATGGCATCAAAATTTTAGGAGCTTCTATTGCAGGCGCCTATATTTATTCGCAGGTGGTTTTTGCATCTGTAATAGCTGCTGTATTTATGGGTGAAGAAATTACAGTTGTAAAGTTGGTTGCAGGCGGTTGCATTATGTTGGGGGTTTATTTAAGTAATAGACCAACTAAAACTAAAGCGATACAAAATAGCGATACTTAATACTAAACTAATTTAAATCACCAATACTTTACTTTTTTTCAAAAACAGCAGTAAATGTTCCATTGGGTTGTACCGAAGTAAATTCTACCGGAACATTACCGTTCATTTTAAAGGTAATGGAATAGCCAAGTTTGTTTTTTACTGTAAAAACATTTTCGGTAACCCATACAAATTCTTCATCATCCTGCCCGGGAACAATGGCCCACAATTTTGTATCCTTTAATTGCAATACAATTGGAATGTTATACAATTGAAGTTGATAAACCCCTGTATATTTTATTAGTTCTTTTGTAGTTGGGATGTTTGATTTTTTTGAAGTTAGCTCTTCTAACTTTTTAATTATTTCCGGTTGATTATTTATTTGTAAAGCTTTTTTGTAAAAGACAATAGCATTGGAGCTATCATTTTTTGCAAGATGATAATCTGCATAAGAACTAAGCGCTTTGATACTATTAGGATACCAATCTATATTTAATGTAAATAGTGCTTCTGCTTTTTTGTATTGCTTTTTATCAAAAGCATCGTTGGCCAAATAATTGACAAAAACTTCGGGTGCAGTTTGGCGGTAGCCCATTTTTTGTGATATAAATGCATAATGTTCTTTTAGCTTTTGAGCAATGACATCGTTGCTGTCGATAAAATCTTTTTCGGTTGCCTGTAAAGGGTAGTAGTCATAAATAAATCGTAATCCATCGTATTGTGCAATTAATGGAACAGAATTATGATTGTCTGCTTCATAATATTTGTATGCAAATGATAGGTCATTTTTATTGCCCTGTAAAAAGTCTGTGAGTTTAAAAATAGATCGTATGTGCTGCGTTTGGGGTGCTTGATTGCTTTTAAGTTCAGATAACTTCATTCCTGGTGGCATAGTATTAGCGGTAGCCACAAAAAGCTTTTTACCTGCTACATTTTGTTTAGACAATCTGCTAATTGTTCTATTTAAATAAAATTCATTTTGATACCACATACTTGGGTCAATGGCAATAATGGCATTGAATAGTTGTGGTGCGGTTGTAAGTAAATCAATAGCAGTAAGCCCGCCCAATGAATGACCCACTAAAATTTTATATGGTGCAGTAGCGTAATTGCTATCAATGTAAGGAATTAGTTCATCGGCAAGAAAATGTACAAATGGGTTTAATTTTCCTGTATCTGCCGAAGGCGATAAATCTCTAAATCGTTGGGTGTTCTCAATCCCCACTATAATCATTTCGGGTAAAATGCCGTTTGCATTTGCCTGGCTTAATTGCTGAACAATGCCTACAGTAGAATAGAAATGTGCATTTCCATCTAATAGATACAAAACAGGGTATTGCTTTTTGGGTTCTGCAAAGGCGGATGTACTGGAAGGATGATAAATCCAAAGTGTTCTGTTTTCGTTTAAAATTTTAGAAACAACTATTTCCTTTTTGCCAATGCAAATAGTTTGATTGCTTTGAGTAAGGGCAATAGTTGCCTGTAGCAGCAAAGCTGCAAAAGATAGTAATGATTTCATAAATATTCTATTTAAGATTCTTCTACATATTCCAAAATATCTGCGGGCTGGCAGTTGAGTACTTTACAAATGGATTCTAATGTGCTAAAGCGGATGGCTTTTGCTTTTCCTGTTTTTAATATGGATAAATTGGAAAGCGTTAAATCTACTTTTTCCGACAGCTCATTGAGCGACATTTTTCGCTTGGCCATCATTACATCGAGGTTTACAATGATAGGCATATCTTATACTGTTAGATCGTTTTCGTTTTGTAACTCAATTCCTTTTTTAAAAATAGTGGCAATAATGTAGATGATAGCACCCATTATAATATATGCACCGCTATCGGCCCAAAACTTACTTAGGATATTGGTATTAAAACCATGATGCATTAAATTCTTTGCCAACTGGCTGGCGGCATAACTAATAAAACCAATGGAGAGTGTTAAATAACTAAGCTTAGAAATTTGCGAAGATACAAAGCTGTTGAATGGCTTAGATAAATCCAATTTATGCATGAGGTTTATAACAATGTAAAACAGGTAGGCTTTTAAAACTGCAATAAAAAGTATGAAAGAGTACATACTGTAGAATACCCATTTACTTCGGCTATACATTTCTGTTAGGTCGAGTTTTTGATAAAGGTTTGCAATCATAGCGGGATTATACAGGCTAAAAAAGAAGTTTACCAATAACCCTCCGGCTTCAATACTCAGTGCTACAAAAATGAGCCAGGCTATTATCAATAATCCCTTAAATACTAAATTGTTGGTTGTTGACATTGTTGATATATTTTTTGTTTATTTAGGCAAACGTAATAAATATTTATTGAAAAACAATAAATATAACCTTTTTATCAAAAAATATTTTTTGAAACACTTCCCAAGGATGTTAGCTTGAAATAGGTAAATATAAAGGAGGGTTGCAGCATTTGCGACCCTCTTTTATTATTTTTATTTATCCCAAATTATTTTAGAACCTCTGCTAACTTGTTATGCAGTGCTGCTTCTCTAAGATTACTAGCAATAATTTTTCCCTGTGGATCGAGCAATACATTGTAAGGGATGGCATCGTAGCCATAGAGACTAATGGTTGCATTTTCCCATTTTTTTAAATCGCTTACCTGCTTCCACAGCAATCCATCTGTTTTAATTGCTTTAAGCCAGGCTTCCTTATTATCGTCGAGTGAAACGCCGAGTATGGTAAAATTTTTATCTTTGAATTTATTGTAAGCACTTACCACATTTGGGTTTTCGCCACGACAAGGGCCGCACCAACTTGCCCAAAAATCAATGAGCACATATTTGCCTTTAAGTGAGCTCATGGTAAATGGTTTTCCTTCGGTATCGTTCATTGTAAAGTCGGGTGCCATGGTTCCAACTGCTGCTCCGGTTGTAGGTTGCTGAGGTTGATTGGCTTGTTGTAGCATAGCATTAAATTGCGTAACTATACCTTCAATGCCTTTATGATTTGGAAAGCGCTTGTTAAGATTTGCTACAATGGGTTTAAGCAAAGCAGGATCTATTCCATCGGTATAACCCAGTGCCATCATGGTAACCACTGGATATTTGCTGCTATCCACATACTTTAAAATATAGTTTGAAAACTTTTGATGCAGTTCTCTAAACTGTAGACCGGCAGCAGTAAGTGCGCTATCGGATGCTTTGTTCTTTTGTAAACTATCAATCAATGCATTGGCAGCCATTGCTTTTATTCGTTCTGCTTCAATATCTATCAGCAACCCTTTTAAGGCTGCATTGGCAGGGCTGTTAAACACAGGTCCTTCGAGGCTTACATTATTCATGTCGGCACTAAACTGAATGCCGGGTTTATCGTTTATAAAAATAAAACCACTCCCCATTTTTTCAAAACGAATACGGTACAATCCTTCTTCATTTGCTACTGATGACAATTCAAATTTTCCGGCTTTTACATTGCCGGTATCTAAAACCTGNNTTGCATTGCACGAAAACAACATGGTAGCTGTAATGGTCAATGCTAAAATCGTTTTTAATTGCATAGCTATATTTATTGATTTAATTGTTGTTCTAAAATTTTGGTGGCTTGTTGCATATCNNTCAGGCATTGATTCTAAAGCTTGCTTTACCCAGCTTTCAATAAGACTTGTATCGCTCTCTTGTAAAAGATTCATTTGTGTGGCCAATTGATGAGGCTCTATATATCCATTGCTCAACATTGCCTGTAATAGCCGGGTAGAAGCTATACTAAAACTTACAGCACCCGATTCGGTAAAGTTGATAAGGGATGCTATTTGAACAGGGGTTATCGAAATTTCACCGAAAGAAATTTGCTGTTCGTTGCAATAAGCTTTTAAAGGACCAAGCATCCAATTGGCTGCGGCTTTATAATGGGAGGTTTCTGCCACTAAATCACTGTAAAACTTTGCATCATCTTTATCGCTGCAAATTACAGCAGCATCGTATTGGCTTAGGGCATATTTATTTTTAAAAAGCTGCTCCGTTTGCTGTGGGCCTAAGGGCATAGTTCGCCTTACCTGATGAAGTTGTTCGTCGCTTATAAAAAATGCCGGTAAATCGGGCTCGGGAAAATACCTGTAATCATCCGCTTCTTCTTTGTTGCGAAGTGAAAATGTAGTTCCCTTATCGGCATCAAAACTGCGGGTTTGTTGTATTACCTCTTCACCATTTTCTACAATGGATACCAATCTTTGCACTTCTGCATCAATGGCACGTTTTACATTTCGAATGCTGTTTAAATTTTTTACTTCTACTCTTGTACCCAATTTTGTTTCGCCTTTTGGCCTTATAGAAATATTGGCATCGCAGCGCATACTTCCTTCTTCCATATTGCCATCACATACATCCATCCATCTTACCAGCCGGCGTAAAGCGGTTAAAAATGCAAAAGCTTCATCTGAGCTATGTATGCATGGCTCGGTTACAATTTCTAAAAGGGGTGTGCCGGCACGGTTGAGGTCAATAAAAGTATAATCCTCATCCATATCATGAATGCTTTTGCCGGCATCTTCTTCCATGTGAATATGATGTAAGTGTACCGTTTTAACGGCATCGCCTACCTGCACTTCCAAAAAACCTTTATTACAAATAGGTGTTGTATGCTGGCTTACCTGGTAGCCTTTGGGAAGGTCGGGATAAAAATAATTTTTACGGGCAAAATAGTGATTGCGTGCAATGTCGCAATTTAAAGCAAGGCCTAGCCTTATGGCCAGGTTCATTACTTCTTTATTCATTACCGGTAAGGTGCCGGGATGTGCCAACGAAATGGGGCTTACCTGTGTATTGGGTGCTGCACCAAATGCAATAGAATCGCCACTAAACAGTTTACTTTTAGTGAGTAACTGTGCATGTACTTCCAACCCAATTACCACTTCGTATTTATCCAAATTTTTCACGCCGCAAAGATAGGTTATAACTTGTTGCTTAAAAGACAAGAATCAAAAATGGATAACGAGGTAAAGCACTTGTTTTCTATTAGTATTAAAAAAAACACCGGCTTTAAAACCGGTGCTTTTGTTTTTATAATTGGCTATACTATATAATTTGAGAAATTAAAGATTGGCTGTTTTTAATTTCTTTGGAATTTTTATATCAAATTTCATAGGGTTACCATTTCTTTTAGCTTCAATGGTATAAGCCGATTTTTGAGTATGAAGGCTTAATTGTGTTCTTGCCTCATCGGTATTATTAACTTTTGCATCGCCTACGGCAGTAATGATATCGCCTTTTTTTAAACCTGCTTTTGCAGCCGCAGATTCTTCTTCAACTTCCAGTACTTTTACTCCGTTGCCTTCTTCAGTATCCTGTATTTTAATGCCCAGCCTGGCTTTAGAAAATCCTCTAGCATAAAAATCAGGCGCATCAAATTCAAATTTTTCGATATTGCCATCAAACATCCTGCCTTCTACCCTTTTATCAGGTAAAGTAAATGATTTCAATTTTCCTTCCGGTGTAGTGAAAGAAAAACTTTTTATTTTACTATCTTTTCTTTCTTGCAAAACTGCTTTGGTGTTTTTTTCTTTACCATCTCTTTTGTAAGTAATTTTTACTTCGTCTCCTACTTTTTTTGAGGCAATCACTTCACTCAGGTCGCCGGGGTTTTCAATTTTTTTATCACCCACTTTTGTAATGATATCATCTTTTTGAAGGCCAGCTTTTTCAGCAGCACTTTCTTTGGTTACTTCTAAAATTTTAGAACCTGCTGCATCATTTTGAGAAGTTACGCCTAAAAAGGGACCGCTTTCTATAAAAGAAAAACTTCTTTCTATTTCTTCACCCAGCTTGTCAAAATTCATTTCAAAATGTTTACCATTATCCCCAAAGAAGGTCATATTATTATCATTGAAACGAAGAATTTTTCTATTGTTTACGGTAATTTCATCGTCTTTAAATTCAACCAATGGCTTACCGTTTAGTATTACTTTGCCGTCTTTAAATTCCACTATTAATTTTGAATCTTTATTGCCTTTTTTGCTGATAATAATTTCCTGCACTTCTTTTTTATCGCCGGGCTTGGGTGCATCTGTTTGTGCTGTTGCTTTATAACCAATGGCTGCAAAAAACCACGGCATAACAGCAATCATTATTTTCTTCATGTTTTTACTTTTAAATTTTATCTACGAAATGTTTAGTACATCAAAAGTAGGGGGAATATTTTAATTACGAAACTATTCGCACAAAATTTTTTTTCTTTAACAAAATCTTTGGAATGAGGAACTAATGGTACTATTCGTTTAGAGGTGTTGTCAAATCTATCCCAAAACTTCCTGTAGTACCTGCCAGCTTTTCAGTTGGCCAAAATCAGAAATATGCAATGCGTAATAATCGAGGTACTTCTGTAATAAAAATCTACGCTTTTGCTGATTTAGTTTTATTTGTGCAAGTTCGTTTGGTTGCATTGTTTGCAACAGTTCTGCTGTAATGATTGCATCTTCTTTTTGTAAAATATAAATATGCTGGGGTGGGCTGGTTACAAAATTTCCCTCCTGCAAATCGAGATAAAGATCTTCGGACTGTAATTGTGCAGCAGTGGCATCATAAATGCGAAATCCAAAAAAATGGGATAAATGCAATAAAAAAAACAAAGGGAAATTTGCTGTAACCAATGGTGGAGCTTCATCTAACTGCTGTAATGCATCCTCACAAAAGTAAAACAGTTCAGGATTTTCTTCTGGTTGTTTCAGTGATTTTTGAAGCAACTCTACCATTAATAATGCTACGCTGTTTTTTACCACATTGCTCAATATATTTTTATATAAAAAACTCCAGCTATATTCTTTAATGCGGTGCATATTTTTTTGGCTGTGATGATATACAACCATGTTTAATAAGGAAGCCGGTTGAAGAAATGCAGCTTTGTTAGAAGTTTTTTGAGCAGTTCTTACACCGTTTACCATGTAAGTTTGCAAACCAAATTTTTCGGTAAATACTGTTACCACCAGACTGGTTTCGCCATACTTAACAGACCGTAAAACTATACCGCTGGTTTTGTGTGTCATACTGAGTGCAATATTAGTTGGATTATCACATTTTTAATAGCAATACAATGGAAATGGGTTTTCTTTGCAGAAAAAATTTAGGCTCATGTGGACAATGCTGGCAAAGTTTGTTTTAAAAAACAAAGTGGTTTTATTGATTCTTTTATTGTTGAGTACCCTTCTGATGGGTTATTATGCCAGTAAAATAAAATTGAGCTACGAATTTGCAAAAGCCATTCCTACCGACAATCCTAAGTACAAAGACTACCAGGACTTTAAAGCTACCTTTGGTGACGATGGAAACACTATGGTGATTGGTGTGGTTCAAAAAGATCTTTTTAGTTTAAAAAATTTTATTGCTTACAGGCAGTTACATAAAGACATTAGAACGGTAAAATCTGTAGAAGATGTATTGAGTGTACCCAGCGCTATTACGCTTTTAAAAGATAGCCTGGGTGAGCGATTAATTGCCTCCAAAGTTTTTCCCGAAACCATATTGAGCCAATATCAATTGGATAGTGCCAAAGCTGAATTTCTAAATCTTCCTTTTTATAGAGGGTTAATGTATAATCCTGCAACCAATGCTTACCTAATGGCGGTGCGAATAAATAAAGATGTGCTGGCAAGTAAGGAGCGAAGTATTGTAATTGAGAATATTTCAAAACTGGCCAATGCGTTTGGCGAAAAAACCAACAGTACGATTCATTTAAGCGGCCTACCATTAATTAGAACCGTAGTTGCAGATAGGATTCAGGCAGAGATGAAAGTGTTTTTAATTGGCTCTTTGCTGTTGAGTATTTTAATGTTGCTTTTGTTTTTTAGATCCATTACTACTACACTGTTATCAATGTCGGTAGTAATTATTGGCGTTATTTGGAGTGTAGGCATTATGCAATTAATGGGATATCAAATTTCGCTACTTACTGCACTCATTCCTTCTTTGGTGGTTGTAATTGGAATTCCTAATTGTATATATTTTATCAATAAGTATCATACCGGCTATTTAAGTACGGGCAACAAAGAGCAATCATTAATTGATATGGTGAGCAAGATGGGCATTGTTACTTTGTTTTGTAATATAACAGCCGCCATTGGTTTTGCGGTTTTTGCATTTACCAAAAGTGCTATTTTAAAAGAGTTTGGAGCCGTAGCCGGTATTAGCATTCTTTTGATTTTTGTAGTGTCGTTTATTTTATTGCCAGGCGTTTTGAGTTTATTACACACACCAAAACCAAGAGAAATAAAGTATTTGCAAGCCAGGTGGATACATTCTTTTTTGGCAAAATTGGAACACTGGGTCTTTAATTATAAGAAACCTATTTTGTACACTACCGTTGTGATAGTAGCTATTAGCATTGTAGGTATTTTCAAATTGCAAACACTTACCAGAATTGTAGATGACCTGCCCAAAGATGATTTGATATATAAAGACCTTCGTTTTTTTGAAAACAATTTTAAAGGCGTAATGCCTTTAGAAATTGTGCTGGATACAAAGAAGCGCAGAGGATTGTCGGGTATGCGTGCATTAAACATATATAACAAATTAGATAGCCTTGCTATGTTTATTGCAGCACAGCCAAATATGAACAGGCCATTGAGTATTGCCGAAGGTTTAAAGTTTGCCAAGCAGGGTTTTTATGAAGGCGACAGCCTTAACTATGCCATTCCCAATGCATTTGACGGTGCATTTGTGGGCGAATATTTACGGCCATCAAAAGAGGGGCAGGCAGAAAATAATTTCACCAAAATGTTGCGTTCGTTTGTTGATAGCAGTAATCAAAAAACAAGGTTAAGTGTAAATATGGCCGATGTGGGTACGCAAAAACTTCCCGGGTTGTTGAATGCAATTGAACAAAGAGCACATCAATTATTTGACAGCAGTTATAATGTAACACTCACCGGAACCAGCATTACTTTTTTAGAAGGCAGCCATTTTATCATTAACGGTTTAAAGGAAAGTATTTTTTGGGCATTCCTTCTAATTGCATTGTGTATGCTTTATTTATTTCGCTCCTTTAGAATTTTAATTTGTTCTCTATTGCCCAATCTTGTTCCTTTATTAGTTACAGCCGGTGTTATGGGTTGGGCGGATGTTCCTTTAAAACCCAGTACTGTACTGGTTTTTAGCGTTGCACTGGGTATTGCAGTAGATATAACCATACGGTTTCTAGTAAACTATAAGCAGGTATTACCATTCAATGGAAATGATGTGGCAACTGCTGTTTCTCTTACTATTAAACAAACAGGATTAAGCATTATTTATACATCCATTGTATTAATTGCAGGCTTTGTAATCTTTTGTGCAAGCAGCTTTGGTGGCACATTTGCATTAGGATGGTTAACATCTCTCACTTTAGTGGTTGCTACAATTACTAATTTATTATTGCTACCGGTGTTGCTGTTATTAACGAAAAATAAAAAAAAATAATACGAAACATTTTATTATAAAATGTTTTTATAAAGCAGCTATTTTTCAAACCATTTGTCATTTTAATGGCGAAACTTCGTGTTTCTACTTTATATTTGTTTCTTTATAAAATTAATTTGCAAATGAGAAAAATTGTATTGACCCTATTAGTGGGCCTTTCCTTTGTGCTGAACGCAATGGCACAGGAAAGAACAGTTACGGGAAGAGTAACTGATGAGACAGGTAAGCCTGTAGTAGGCGCATCTGTTGTTGTAATTGGTACAGCTGTTGGAACCGCAACAGATGTAAACGGTAACTTTAGTTTAAGGGTGCCTTCAACAGGCAGAAGGTTAAGAATCACATCTACAGAAATTGAATCTAAAGAGGTGGCTATAACTGGTAGTAGCTTAGATATAAAAGTTACCGCTAAGAATAATACATTAGAAGATGTGGTAGTAACTGTTCCTTATGGTACTGTAAAGAAAAAAGCATTTACAGGTTCCGAAAATACTATTACATCAACCACCTTGCAAAAGCAACAAGTTACCAGTATTACAAAAGCCTTAGAAGGTCAGGTGTCTGGTATTATTGCTACTAATGGTGGTGGTGCTCCAGGTTCAGGAGCCGGCATTCTAATTAGAGGCGTAGGTTCAATTAATGCAACCAGTGCACCTTTATATGTGTTAAATGGTGTGCCTTATGATGGTTCTATTTCTGCGTTAAACAACGACGATATTGAATCTGTAACTGTATTGAAAGATGCGGCAGCAGCAGCATTGTATGGTTCTCGTGCAGCAAATGGTGTAATTATGATTACCACTAAAAAAGGTAGAGCTGGTAC
The DNA here is from genome assembly GCA_002352045.1 of Chitinophagaceae bacterium UBA2793. GTDB lineage: Bacteria > Bacteroidota > Bacteroidia > Chitinophagales > Chitinophagaceae > Ferruginibacter. The sequence goes on from DEHT01000055.1 coordinate 17,937, forward strand.
TCCCAAAATGAATGCAAGCGTTCGCCAGGGTTTCATGTCGAGGTTGATTCCTGAATATAACAGGGTTGGTGCAAAAGAGTATTATGAACTTTTTTGGGAAGCTTACAGAAATCAATATGTTGCTCAAGGGCAAACTGCAGCACAAGCAGGCGTATCTGCTTCTAATGTTTTAACTACAAATAATGGATTGGTTTATAATGCTTACAATGTACCGGGTAATCAACTGGTTGACCCTACTACCGGAACATTAAATCCTAATGCCAGTCTTTTGTGGAATGAGTCTTTTGAAGATGCCATGTTTAGAACAGCATCTCGTACCAATGCTTCAGTATCCTTTTCCGGTGGTGGACAGGGCTCTGATTACTACATGTCAATGGGATATTTAAATGAAGACGGTATTGTAAAACATTCGGGCTACAAATTATATAACACACGTTTGAATGTAAACGTAAAACCAAAAACCTGGTTTAATGCAGGTATTAATATTGATGGGGGTATAGCAGAAAGAAAAGATGTACCAAGTGGAGGTACGGCTACTACCAACCCATTCTATTACACAAGACAAATGGGACCTATTTATCCGGTATATCAACATAACACAACCACTGGTGCAGTAATATTAGATAGCGTAACAGGAAAGCCAATGTATGACTACGGTACTCCTGAGCAAATGGGAACTCGCCCCTATGCTGGTCGTTCAAATGTTGCAGGCACTTTATCATTAGATGATCGTTCTGCAAAAATTTTCAATGGTAACGCCAATGTTTTTGGTGAAATCAAGTTTTTAAAAGATTTCAGCTTTAAAGGTACTTTAGGTGTTAACTATTATAATAGCAACTCTACTACCTATCAAAATAATCAGTTTGGGGATGCCGCTCCGGCTATTGATCCTGTTACGGGGTTACCTATTCCAGGTTCTGGTGGTCGCTCTACCAAGTCTCAAGCTCGTTCAGTTTCTTTAACCGGAAACCAGGTATTAAGCTGGAATAAAAACATTAACGGAGTTCACAACGTAAGAGCATTAGTAGGACATGAAAATTACCAATATCGTGCAAATGGATTAGCGGGCTATAAATCAGGCTTCCTTTTCCCAGGTTATACCGAGCTGGATAATGGTGCAACTGCTACAAACCCTGCAAGTTCTTATGAAGACATTCATAGAATTGAAAGTTATTTCTCTAACCTCAACTACGATTATGATGGAAGATATTTATTCTCTGCCAGTTATCGTACAGATGGTTCTTCAAGATTTGCTCCTGATGTAAGATGGGGTGATTTTTACTCTTTTGGTTTAGGCTGGAGAGCAAAAGGAGAAAAATTTCTTCAAAATGTAGATTGGTTAAGCGAATTGAAAGTTAGAGGAAGTTATGGTGAACAAGGGAATGAAAATATTGGCTTGTACTATGCTTATACTGATTACTATTATGCAAATGGTGCAGGCGCTTATGTTCCACCATCGCCTAGTCGTATTGCAAACCCCGATCTTCAATGGGAAACCAACTCAGTATTAAACTTTGGTATTGATTTTGGATTCTTAAAAAATAGAATCACCGGTACAGTAGAATGGTTTAATAGAAAATCAGACAACTTGTTGTTTGATGTTCCATTACCTACTTCAACGGGTTTTGCTAATGTTTATCAAAACATTGGTTCAATGAAAAATTCCGGCGTGGAATTATCATTAGGAATTGTTGCGGTTCGTTCAAATGACTTTACATGGAAAGTAGATTTGAATACCACTACATTTAAAAACAAAATTACCAAGCTCCCACCTAAGCAAGCAGTAAATGGTATTATTACCGGAACCAAAAAATTGCTTGAAGGTGGTGGTATTTATGATTTCTGGCTTCCAGAGTTTGCGGGTGTAGATGCTTCTACAGGAGATGCATTATACTATGTAGATATTAAAGATGCCAATGGCAATATCATCGGCGAAGAAGTTACAAACCAGTATAACAGAGCGGCATCTTCATTACGTAAGTTTGGAAGTGCACTTCCAAAATTTGCCGGAGGTGTTACTAATACATTCTCGTACAAAGGATTCGATTTGTCAATTTTGACTACTTATTCTTATGGTGGTAAATTCTATGATGGTAACTACGCAAGTATTATGCACCGTGGTTCCCCCGGAACTGCATGGCACAAAGACATGACAAACAGATGGCAAAAACCCGGCGATGTTACCAATGTGCCAAGAGCAGAAGTAAATGTTGCAAACCAGGAAGGAGCTTCATCCAGATGGTTGGTTGACGGGTCTTGGTTAAATATTAAAAATATAACCTTGTCTTACTCTTTACCAAAAGAGTTTGCCTCAAAACTTAAAATGAATGGATTACAGTTTTTTGTAAACATTGATAACGCTTGGTTATACACAGCTAAAAAAGGGTCTGATCCACAAAGATCATTTACCGGAACTGCAGATGCAACCTATACTCCATTCAGAACAACAAGTGTTGGAGCAACCATTAACTTTTAATAAAGATTAAAGAAATAAAATATGAAAAAGATATTAATCGGTTTTTCTACAATTGCAGTTTTATCAATAACTGCTTGTAAAAAAGACTATTTAGAAACTGAGCCAAGTGGAGCCGTGCCAATGGCTACGGTTTTAGGTCAAATTAATACCATCTACTCTGCCATGCAGGGTATTGAACAAGCGCAGTTTGCATTTGGTGCCAATGGCGTTACTCGCCATGATAACTATGGCCAAAAAGCATGGGACTTGTCAATGGATTTAATGGGTAACGATATGGTGGTGCATAGCCAGGGGTATGGCTGGTTTAACTCCTCTTATAATTATACCGAATTTCAAACGGCTGTTGATGGCAGACAAAGTGCCAATGCTTGGTATTTTTATTATGATATCATAAAGCAAGCAAACGCTGTTTTAGCAGTTGTTGACAATGCCTCCGGAGCCACCCAGGCTCAAAAGGAAACAGTAAAAGGTCAGGCATTAGGATTGAGGGCTTACGCATACTACTACCTGGTAAACCTGTTTCAACAAAGTTATAAAGGCAATGAAACCAAACCGGGTATTCCTTTATATACCGCTTTAACAACCGATGGTAAGCCCAGAGGAACTGTACAAGAAGTATATGATCAAATTTTAGCAGACCTTACTGCTGCAGAACCATTGCTAAATGGCAAACCACGTGTTTCTAAAACCAATGTGGATGTAAGTGTAATTAGAGGATTGAGAGCAAGGGTAGCCTTAATGATGGAAGATTGGGCTACTGCTGCCAACTATGCAAATTTGGCCCGTCAGGGATATACTATTATGACCAATCCTCAACTTGTATCAACTAGTGCATATTCATCTTTAGGTGCCAGTGAATTAATGTGGGGTTCATTAATCCCTGCTGAATTGGCTACTATTTATGCCTCTTTCTATTCACACATGGATATTAGAACCGGCGGATATGCAGCATTGGGTGGACAGAAAAAAATCACTAAAGAATTGTTTGACAAGATTTCTGCAACAGATATTCGCAAAACAATGTACAGAACTCCAGGTACAGGAACCACCACAAATCCTGATTATAATCAATTAAAGCATCAGGTACCTACAGCAGGTTCATGGGCTGCTGATTATTCATACATGCGTATTTCGGAAATGTTTATGATTCAAGCCGAAGCTTTGGCTCGTCAAGGTCAGGATGGCCCTGCAAGAACTGCATTAGAAGCCGTAGTGGTTGCAAGAGATCCGTCTTACAGTGCAGCAGCCTTTAGTGGAGCAGCTCTGGTAAATGAAATTGTTTTGCAAAGAAGAATTGAGTTATGGGGCGAAGGATTTGGTCTTTTTGATGTAAAAAGATTGGGTCAAGGTCTAAACAGACCATCGGGAGCCGGTAATCATGGCGCACCAAATTTCAACCCATCAGTTTATACTACATCCGCAAACGATCCACGATTCCTGATGCGTATTCCACAAGCTGAATTGAACAACAATAGTAGTTTAACACCTGCTGATCAAAACCCATAATTATAACTCTTACTATCAAATTTTAAGTAATGAAAAAATATATATTTCCCATTTTATTTGCAGTAGGAGCAGTTGGATTAAACTCCTGCCAAAAAGAAAATGAAGTTATAGACAAAGACCCTGTAATCCCGGCTGAAAGAGCAAGGTTTGTAATACCTCGTAACACACCCGTATTAACGGACTCGGTTAAAACTTACTTCATTCCTTCTACCAACGATCCATTAAAAATTGCTGTTGGTTTTACAACTGTTTCTACGGTTGATCGCAAAATTGCATTTACCTATACATCTACCGATGCGGTTTCGGGAGTGCAATACAATGCGCCTGCCGAAGTAATTGTGCCCGCCGGAAAAGCTGTTGATACCCTTAGGGTAACAGGTTTATTTAGTGGCTTCCCTAATGCTTCCCGTATTGACACAGTTGTAATAAGAATAGATAGCGCCGGAAGTTATGCTCCACCTTCCAAACAAATTATGCCTACAAAGATTACTGTTTATTTAAGACAGTACTGCTCCGAAGCCACCCCAGTATTGGCTATGTTGGGTGGCAACTATGCAAATACACATGAGCTGTTTGGTACCGGCGCTTACGGGCCTTATACTACCACCGTTTCAAATGTTACCAGCTTAGGCCCAACATCGGCAAGAATTTCTATTTCAAACATTTGGGATACCGGTTGGGGTCCAATTGATTTTACTTTAAACTGGTCTAATCCTTTAACACCTACAACTACTATTATTGCCGGAGATGTTCCTTCAAGTGATGCCGGCGACTTAAACCCGGCGTATGCTGGTCTTCCGGTAGCCGTAAGAGCTCATGCAACAAATCCTGTGGGTTCCTACTCTGCCTGTAATCAAACTTTCAGAGTTTACATGCAGTTAGGCGTTTCGGGAGTGGGTTGGTTTAATAATGTTTATAGAGTAGATTTGGCAAGATAACTCTTCATTTTCTTCATAAATAGAGGCTGTCTCAATAGTACGAGACAGCCTCTTTTTTTTGAGTATGAGGTAACATTGTAAAAACCTTAGTTTTCGCAAATTTTGTTCATCCATTAAAAAACAAAATATAGACGATAGAAAATAAAAACCGCTCCTAAAAAAGAGCGGTTGCATACTAAATAACCCAACTTAAAACTTTTAATGAACAAAGGAATGTTTAAGCCTCACGCATTTCTTTTATTTTTCCCCTGATTTTAGTTTCTAATTCATTGGCCAATTCCGGATTGTCGTTTAGCAGTTGCTTTACTGCCTCTCTGCCCTGACCAAGTTTATCGTTGTTATAACTAAACCAGCTACCGCTTTTTTGCACAATACCCAATTCAACTCCCATATCAATAATTTCACCTTGTTTTGAAATGCCTTCGCCGTAAATAATATCAAATTCCGCCTGGCGAAATGGAGGAGCTACTTTGTTTTTTACAACNNTTTTTTACCACTTTTACTTTTACATGGTTACCTACTACTTCGTCGCCATCTTTAATTTGAGTCATTCTACGAATATCTAACCTAACCGATGCATAAAATTTTAATGCATTACCACCGGTGGTAGTTTCGGGGTTGCCAAACATTACACCTATTTTTTCCCTTAACTGGTTTATGAAAATACAGCAGCTATTGGTTTTTGAAATGGTAGCTGTAAGCTTACGCAATGCCTGGCTCATTAACCTTGCTTGCAAGCCCATTTTACTGTCGCCCATTTCGCCCTCCAATTCACCTTTGGGCACCAATGCGGCTACAGAGTCAATAACTACAACATCTAATGCACCGGATAAGATAAGTCTGTCAGCAATTTCCAAAGCCTGTTCCCCATAATCTGGTTGAGAAATTAAAAGATTATCAATATCTACACCCAGCTTTTGGGCATAAGCACTATCAAACGCATGTTCGGCATCAATGATGGCGCACATGCCACCTTTTTTCTGCGCTTCTGCAATTACATGGGTTGCCAAAGTAGTTTTGCCTGAAGATTCCGGGCCATATATTTCTATAACTCTGCCTTTGGGAAGGCCACCTATACCTAGTGCCACATCAAGCCCAATGGAACCGGTTGATATTACTTCCTGCTCTACATTGTTTTTTTCATTCATTAACATTACGGATCCTTTACCAAAATCCTTGTCAATTTTTTCCATGGTTAGCTTTAGGGCCTTTAATTTTTCTGCGTTGCTCATGTTTTTAANNATTAAAGAAAAAACCCATCCCGAAGATTCGGAACGGGGGAGTGTTCAAGCATGAGAAAAATATTTAGTTTCAAAGGCTTTATTTGCCTGGTACTTTTAAAACGGGCCTATGCTTTTTGCATACTTTCAATTACAAATAGACGATACTTTTTGGGTATTGCCAATACCCAAAAAGTAGTAATTTTTAGATTTATCTGCCTGGTTTATAGAAAAAATACCCTTATTGGTTACAACTTTTACTTATTGGTTACATTTGCAACTTATGCAGGTTTCTATTTATTTAGCAATAGCCCTTTGTATAGGCGGTATTGCAATAGGTTTTATGATAATGTATTTAAAGCTGACTAAAATACAAAAACAGCTAAGGAGTACGGATGGCTATTTAGAAAGTGAAAAATTAAAAAAGGAAACACTTCAAAAAGAGTTGAATGCAGTTTACCAAAGCAAAGAAACTATTGAACTTACTCTAAGGCATCGTTTACAGGAAGCAGCTCAAATTAATAAGCAAATGGATAAAGATATTTTGTTGCTTCAAAAAAGTAATGAAGAAACGGAACACCTGCTAAAAACCAACCAGCCGGAAATACATGCCTTAAAACTACAATTGATAGAAGCAAATAATACCATTGCACGTTTAAAAGCATTGCTTGAGAAAGAGCGAAATGCTAAATAATTCCCTATCTATTTCTTCTCCGCACTTATATCGCCATTATAACTTATTGGGGAACGATTGGTCATAATAACATCTAAACTTGCAGTACCATTTTCAAAAATTAAAAATGAAAATTGTTGCACCTGCTGGTGAAAATCTTTTGGTATAAAATTAATGCGCCATTTGCCATTCTTTATTTTTTCTTTTTTCATTTCAAAATCTTTTGAAATAAAGTTCAATGGATTTTCGCCCGAAACTACGTCAGCCGTTCCAAAAGCTCTTCCAAAATAGGGTAGATATACGTTTAAATTACCCGGAGTATAAGTGAAAGTATATAAACCATTTGGTTGCCTGGTTCTACCTGCCTGAGGGCGTATAATATTTACGGTAAAGGTCCAGCTTCCGGTATCTATGGCCCTACCAATTGTAGTGGATGAAGAACTTGCAGATACAGCACTGCTGCTACAGGAGGTAAAAACAAAACCACTTACCATTACAATTAAAACAATTGACAAATAATTTTTCATAATATAAAACTACAAAAACCATTTATTTTTCAAAAGAAGCATTAACAATTATTTAAACAGGCGCATTATATCTTCTGTTGTTTTTTAGCATCCTATTTACAAGCGACTAAATGCTCTACAATGAAACAAAATAATCACAACCAGGAAATATTGCTTAACAGCCACTGTAGTTTTTTTAAAAGAGAATATGCCGAAAAGTTGGATGGGAAGCAACAAAAAAAATTATCACAAAAAGAAAAAATAGCAGAACTATGCTGGAATGGCTTATTGCCCTCTATATTGCCCGAAATTAGCGAGGCAGACGCACAAAATAAGCCTTTAACTATTTGGGAAATAAATGCCACGCAGCATTTAATTGATATTAGGTTAGGTGCTTTAAACGATAACCTGAATGATGAGTACTCGATAAATCCTTATGTGCATCTAACATTAAAGGAGTATAACTAAGGAAAATCTGTACTCATTATTAAAAGTTTTATTATTCTTCAATGCAATAATAAATTACGAGCCGGGCTAAACATTTTTTAAAAAACTTTCTCTGTTAGCTAAAATCCCCTTATTTTTGCTGCCCCGAAAGGGGAAATGCTTTTTCGATACAAATCGGCATAGCTCACAAAGAATGAATGGTGCGGTAGCTCAGTCGGTAGAGCAAAGGACTGAAAATCCTTGTGTCGCCGGTTCGATCCCGGCCCACACCACCAACAAAAGCGATTACAATTAAAAATTGTAGTCGCTTTTTTGTTTTCAAATAAAATATTTTAGTAAAATAAATTATTGCATTGCAATATTTTCCTATTGAAGGGGAAAGCGTTTCTATAGGGTTGAAAAGAAATTACATTTATTGAAAACAATTTAAATTCACGTTGCTATAAACCTCCCGATACAACAGAAAATCCGAGATGCATAAAGACTGGCAAGCCGGCCGACTAAAGCCGTAGGCTTGCGCCGGTAGGGTTTGGAATGGTAAACAAGCAAAATTTAATATTTTAGTGCAATCGAAATTTGCACAACAAATATTTTTTAACCGCCACATTAAAAGGTTGGCTTTCATTGTATTTTTTGGGGGGAGAGAGTGTGAGATGAAATATATTTGGGAGTTATGTGGCATTTTAAAACGACAACAACAAGATGAGCAACTTTTCTAATGTAGGATTTATCGTAACGACACAAGAGGAATTTCAACAACTTCTTGACAAAGCGTATAAAACAAGCAACCCAATCAAGACTAACGAAGGTGCTTATTCAATATACACAGACAATTCGGGTGCTGAATTGTTCATTCAATTCAACAACAAAAATGTTTGTATCGGGGCAAATCCTCACTTCAAAGGAAAAAGCAAAAGAACTGTTTGTTTGACAAATGCGGTTGAAAGACTAGAAAGCGAACTTGACGGTGCTTTTCATTGTTGGGCAGACCCATCAGAAGAAAACAATCCAGACAGCGGTGCTTATCCTTTTGTTTTTGACTTGCCTGACTTCAAAACTATTGGACAAATTGACTTTCCGAAAAATTTTGTCATTCAGTTGACTGCATTTGCACAAGAATTAAGTATTTACAATAGCGAAAAAGAATATGAGGATAGCCAAACTTCTGAACCAAAATGGGCAACTCAATCTTTTGTTCCGAGCGGACTTTTTTCATTTGGAGAAGATAAAGACCCTAACCCACCACAAGCAACAGGTATGTTTACAGGCGTTATCAAACAATTTGAAAGAAAACGCAATGAATTGACAAACGAAGAATTTTATTGGTTGCTTGTTGACACATTGGGCGGAGAAGTTGACGTTGTTGCTGACATTAGATTTTTTGAGCAAGCCCCTGTTGTAAACGGAATTGTGCAAGGAGTATTTTGGTTATCGGGACAACTCATAAATGCACCGAAAAGAGAATTTAAAGAGAACAAAACATTTTTTCAAAAACTATTCGGACAATAAAAAACGCCACATAACAAGGGTTTGGCGTTAGGCGGGCTGACGTCCAACCGTGAAAGTTCCTGCGGACTTTCCCGCCCGAACGCCAAGCCCCGAACCGTTAGTGGCCATACCCAGACAGCAACTACCATGACAACAGAGCAAAGAAATAAAATTATTGAATTGTGCATCCAGCACATAGACGAACAGGGAAGCGTTCGAGTTGGATGGGCGGCAGAAAAAGTATTGGGACAAAAACCTCAACATAATATGCTGGACAAAGTTGCCGCAGTTATGTTAGCAGACGGACAATATGTAAAAGATCCAGCTAATCCAAATTTTCGATATGACTGGAATATCAGACGCAACCCTGGATACAAAAAAGAAAAATGGACCGAAAGAAATCTAATCGCTTTTGAAATAATCAAAGGATTAATTACCGCCATTTTTTCGATACTTGTTAGTGTTATTCTTACTTTAAAAATAGTTGACAACAAACAGGAGAAGTCTGATGAAAAGAAGAGTGAGACAGAATTATCCCGGCCTACCATTTTGAACGATTCTACTCATACTGATTCAAGCAGACATTAATCATTATCAAGTATGGTCGCTAACATGGAGTTTTCTGCTACGCTGTCATACAAATAAATCCTCATCTTTTGTTCTTGCTGTGGTTTTTGACTTCGTGAATCCCTGCAATTAAATCTTAAACATGTAATTGACCATTCTTTAACTTTAAAAAATGTTTCATTTAAAATTAACCGATATTAATGAATGGCTAACTGATAACAAAATTGAGTTTGAAAACCTTAAATCACAAAAATTCCCACCTGTTAACAATGATTTTTATTGGACTTATAACAATCTATATGAGTTTGTTCAATACTACAATTATAAAGATGAATGCAATAGAGCACTATCAGAATTTCCGGTCAGTAGTTTCGACCTATTAGTAGGTTGGATAAAGAAGTATGAAATGTTAGGCCAAGACTTACAAATGTTTCACCTAAACTACTTTGACTGGACAGAAGAAGTTGATGCCGACAAAATAAAAGTTGAAAAGGGAATTTATACCGAAAGAATGCCATTCATAAACATAATTTGCTTTTGTAAAATTTTTCAACTTTTGTTTTGGGATAACATTATTTGCGAAACAGAGTTGACAGAAAATGAAAAGTCAAAAATAATTTGCCAATTGAAAGCGATTTTAAAAGATTTCAATATGGACATGAACTTTGACTGACCTTACTTCTGCCACCGTTGGTTTACTGCGAAACTGTCATAAAAATAATTCCTCATCTTTTGTTCGCTATCAGCAGCAGTTCCAGCCGCCGAAATTCTTTTTGGGTTTAAGTTGTTAACTTCATCATACTATTTCTAATCATCAGCGGTTCGGGCAGACTTCCAAATGCACTACTAAACACAATGCTGATGAATGTTAACGGACAACTTAAATGAAGCATCTTGAGAAAAGCTGGCAACTTAATTTTCTTGACTTTAATTCTTGCGACTACAAATTGTTTCGCACAAAAAGAAAATATTAATACTGACAGGCCCGACCAGAGTGATGGCGTTTACACAATTCCCAAAAACAAATTTCAAATTGAAAATGGAATCATCCTTGCAAAAGATACATGGCTGAACGATTTTATGCTGCGTTACGGTCTTACAAGTTCTACCGAAATACGGCTTGCTATAGATGTGGGTAGGGAGGCCGCTGTAAAGGGGTTGAAGCCTGTTAGCATAAGTGTAAAACAAAGAATATGGCTACAACAAAAAATAATTCCATCCATAACATTTGTGGGATATGCCACATTTGGAAAGTTGGCGAGCAAAGGCTTCCGTAGCAATGAAATTCCCTATGTTCTGGAATTGGCTTTTGAAAACGAGTTGAATGATAAGTTTACAGTCGGCTACAATGTAGGCGCCACCGATGAATTTAAAGACCTTATTCTTACCCTCAATTTTGGCTATTCACCCACCGATAAATTTTCGGCCTTTGCTGAATATTTTTCTACTATTGGCAACATGCGGCCTGAACACAACTGGGATGCTGGAATTTTGTTTGTGCTAAATCCTCAATTACAATTTGATATTGCTTGTGGGCATGCAATTGCTGGTTCGGACAATCGCTTTTTTTCGACTTTTGGAGTGTCCTACATTTTCAGGTGATCAAAAGCAATTTAACCAAATCCTTTTTTTTAAATTTATTAAAGTTGACAATGAACAAGCCGGCAGATTCGGTTTTTTGCTATGCTGGCTGAATAAAAATGTGTAAGGTTAAACATAAATTCTTACCCTCGTTGCCAACCCTTTCAATAACTCATCTGCATCAGAAATACCCTGCCAATTATCCACTGCTGCATACCTGTCCCGCTAGTAAACCATTCCCTAAAGCTTTTCGTAAATTTTGCCATGGAAAGAAAAATATATAACCCCATTCAAAAAGACCAGGTTATTTTTTTAAAAACTTCTGACGATACTAACGGTGCGTTTACCCTTGTAGAAGTGCTGTTGGCAGATGGTGGAGGAGTGGGGTTGCATTATCATAAAACCTATTCAGAAAAATTTTCNNGGCCGGCAAGCAAAGGGTTTGAGCAATCTTTGCAAATTGGTTATGGCTTAGCAACTGACGGGTTATGCAAACCCAATGGTTTTCCAAAAGATAAACTAGCCCTGGCCTGGTTGTTTGAAATAAGCGAAAGCAACTTGCCGGGATGGATGAGCATTTTTGAATTTATATTAAGGAATCAGGCAAAAAAGGCAATTGCAAAAGGAATACACAAAGAATTGATTGCCCGCTATGTAAAATTTTGAGTGTTTAATAATATTCCGCTCCTTTTTTTTAAATTGTTGCCTCAAAACATTTTGCAATGCATTATCCTTATCAAATTACATCCATAGAGCAGTATCAAAAAGAATATCAGCGCAGCATAAATAATCCGGAAGAATTTTGGGGCGAAGTGGCTCAAAATTTTGTTTGGCGCAAAAAGTGGGATAGTGTACTGAACTGGAATTTTAAGGAGCCAAAAATTGAATGGTTCAAAGGCGGTAAATTAAATATTACCGAAAACTGTATTGACCGTTTTCTGCCCACAATGGCCGATAAACCAGCCATTATTTGGGAGCCCAATAATCCGGAAGACCGGGTAAGAGTGGTAACCTATGCACGACTGCACAAAAGAGTGTGCCAGGTAGCACAAATGCTAAAAAACAATGGCGTAAAAAAAGGTGACCGGGTTTGTATTTACATGGGCATGGTGCCCGAGTTGGCTTATGCGGTATTGGGTTGTGCAAGAATAGGCGCTATACACAGTGTTATTTTTGGCGGCTTTAGTGCTCAAAGTATTGCCGACCGATTGGAAGATGCAAAGGCAGAATTTATAATCACCTGCGATGGTGCATTTAGAGGCAATAAAGACATTCCACTCAAAAGCATCATTGACGATGCATTAATTGGTAATAAGCTGGTAAAAAAAGTAATAGTTTATACCCGAACCCGTACACCGGTTTCCATGATAAAAGGCAGAGATATTTGGTGGGAAGATGAAATGGAATATGCAGAAACACAGGTAGAAAAAGATGGAGTGGTACATTTTCCGGCAGAGGAAATGGATGCAGAAGATCCCTTGTTTATTTTATATACTTCGGGAAGCACCGGTAAGCCTAAAGGTGTGGTGCATACCATTGGCGGTTATATGGTTTGGACCAATTATACTTTTGTAAATGCTTTTCAATACAAGCCCGGCGATTTACATTTTTGTACCGCAGATATTGGATGGATAACCGGCCACAGCTACATTGTGTATGGACCATTAAGTGCAGGCGGCACTTCCTTAATGTTTGAAGGTGTGCCTACCTGGCCCGATGCAGGAAGATTTTGGGATATAGTAGATAAGCACAAAGTAAATATTTTATATACTGCACCCACTGCCATTAGAAGTTTGATGGGCTTTGGTTTGGAGCCTTTGCAAAATAAAAATTTAAATAGCTTAACCACCCTGGGCACAGTAGGTGAGCCCATTAATGAAGAGGCCTGGCATTGGTACAATGAAAATATAGGGAAGAAAAAAAGCCCTATTGTAGATACCTGGTGGCAAACCGAAACAGGCGGTGTGCTTATATCAAATTTAGCGGGGGTAACGCCTGCAATTCCAAGCTGGGCTTCTTTACCAATGCCCGGTGTACAACCGGTTTTGGTTGATGAAAACGGGCAGGAATGTTTACCTGTAATTAATGAGGCGGGTGCATCCATTACATCGGGCAACTTATGTATAAAAGCTCCCTGGCCGGGAATTTTGCGAACCACCTGGGGCGACCATGAACGATGCCGCACCAATTATTTTGCAACTTATGAAAATTTATATTTTACCGGGGATGGTGCTTTAAAAGACGATAAAGGCAACTACCGCATTACCGGCAGGGTTGATGATGTGCTTAATGTAAGTGGGCATCGCATCGGCACCGCCGAAGTAGAGAACGCCATCAATATGCATTCCGGTGTAATTGAAAGTGCCGTGGTAGGTTATCCGCATGATGTGAAAGGCCAGGGTATTTATGCTTATGTAATTTTTGAAGGAAAACATTTTGAGGCAGAGCTAACTTCAAAGGATATTTTACAAACGGTAAGCCGAATAATTGGCCCCATTGCCAAACCCGATAAAATACAATTTGTAAAGGGCCTGCCAAAAACCCGGAGCGGAAAAATAATGCGTCGTATTTTAAGAAAAATTGCCGAAGGCGAAACGGCCAACCTGGGCGATACCAGCACCCTGCTCGACCCCGGAGTTGTGGACGAAATAAAAGCCGGAAAACTATAAAGTAAACTGCCATCAAAAAAAGATGGCAGTTGTTATATGCGCACTACAGTACATATAACAGCAATGCATAGGTGGAGTTAAAAAAAAAGGCAGGATAGAAATCCCGCCCGCTTTAAAATCCAATATCCTATGAAAAACCTGAACCAAAAGTAGAGTGATTTTAAATATCTCAAAAGCTATAATCGACCAAATGCCAATTAAAGTAGTTGAAATGTATTTTTTTATAGATTAAATGAAAAGAATCGTTCTTTAAAACCCTGCCTTTTTAAGTTAGTGTTGACTGCATCGGCAATATTCAGTTAAGTTTGTGTGAAACAGTATTTTATGCCCCTTTACTATTGGCTGAGTAGCGATATTGATTTAGTTTTATGCCTCCAAAGTTAAATTCCTAATGAATTACATTCTTGCCGACGACGACGATATGTACCGAGAAGTGTTGCAGCAACAGCTTGGCCTAATTACCGATTTGAATTGTCTTGCAGCCTGTTCAAATCCATTGGAGGCATTACAAAAAATGCGGGAGTTTCCTGCAGACTTATTGATTTTGGATGTAGAAATGCCCGGCCTTTCAGGGGTACAATTGGCTAAAAGCCTCTCACAGGTTCCCATGCTTATTTTTATTAGTTCTCATCCGGGTTATGCCGTAGATGCTTTTGACCTGGATGCGGTTGATTATTTGGTAAAGCCTGCCTCTACAGAAAGATTGATGCGTGCCATTGACAAAGCTCGTAAGTTGCACGAACTAAAAATGAATACTGCCTCTGGAGAAGGATTTAAACCAGGCACCGATCACAGTTTTTTTATTAAGGAAAAAAACGCTTTTGTAAAAATTGCATTTAAAGATGTGTTGTACATTCAGTCACTTGGCGACTTTGTAAATATTTTTTTAACCAGCGGCGAAAAAAAGATTGTCTTGGTGAGTATGAAGAATATTGAGCAACAACTGGCCTCTACTTTTTTCTTAAGAATTTCAAGAACACATATTGTAAATAAAGAAAAAATAACTGCCATTGAAACGGGCATGGTAATGCTGGATAAACTGCAACTTCCGGTAGGCAAAACCTACAATGATATAGTGCTGAAAGAAGTTATTGGAAATACCGCCGTTAAAAGATTTATATGATGAAAAATTTGCTTACTCCTTTATTGTTACTCTTTTCTTTTTATTCTATTGCACAAAACAATCAATCATTAGACAGCTTACTAAAAGAGGCCGATAAAGACTTGCCAGACAGTGTAAAACTTTCTATTTACAACAAAATAGGAGATATATATATTGATAACAACGCCTTAAAGGCGGTGGGCTATTTTGAAAAAGTAACTGAACTGGCCAAAAAAATGAAAAGTCCATTAAAAGAGGCCAATAGCTATTACGACCTTGGCTTTACTTATTTGCTATTGGCCAACTATGAAAAATCTTTAGAAAATTATTTACTATCGGCAAGGAGCTACGAAAAACTAAACGATAAGAGGAGGTTGGCAAATGCATATATGGCCATTGGAAATGTACATTTTGACAATTCCAATATTGCCAGGGCAAATGAATATTACAGAATGAGCGAAGCCATTGCCATTGCACGAAAAGACACAATTATGATGGGCAATGTATATAATGCCCAGGGCAATGCATTTGATAAATCAAAAAATTACGACTCGGCACTTCATTATTTGAATAAGGCGTACAATATTTTTATGAAACAGGATGACCCTTATTATAAAATGAATATTTTAAGCAACCTGGGCTTAACCTATAAGCACATAGGTAAAACAGCCGAAGCCATCCAATATTTTGAAGAAGTTAAAAATGTGGTAGTGTTAGATAATATGCCTTTGGATTATAAGGCGCAAATTTATAATAACATTGCTGCTACCTATTCGCAGGCAAAAAACTTTTCCAAAGCAAAAAACGCTTTTGATTCCAGTATTCAATTTGCCAAACAGGCAAACTTGTCTAATGTATTAATGGAAAACTATCGCAATGTATCGGATATGTATGGCGCTATGAAAGACTTTAAACAGGAGGCGCATTACTTGCGAAGTTATTACCACCTAAAAGACAGCCTTTTTTCGTTGGATAGTAAAAACAAGCTTACACAGTTAGAGGCCGATTATCAATTGGAAAGAAAAAACAGCGAGCTTGTGAAAAAAAATGCTGAAGTAGAAAGAAAAAATTCTCAAAGAAATATTTTACTCATAGCGGTTGTAGCATCGGTATTGTTATTGGCGGGCCTTGCATTTTTTTATAGCAGAATTCGTAAAAAAAATATAATCTTAAACGAACAAAATACAACCATTCAAAATCAGAATAAAGAGTTGCAAACGCTCAATAGTGTGAAAGACCGGCTGTTCAGTATTATTAGCCACGATTTGAGAAACCCATTGGTAACACTGCAGAGCTATTTAACACTTACGCAAAACGATACATTGCCGGCTGATAAAAAGGAACAATTGAGAATTCAAACCGTAAATGCGGTTTCTCAAACAAGCAATATGCTCGACAATTTACTTGCCTGGGCCAATATGCAAATTAGAAATACCAAAGCAAATATTACCCTTGTGGATGTGGAAGACCTTGTTGCCGATACAAAAGGAGGTGCATTGGCTCAAGCTTCGCAAAAACAAATTATCATTCACAACGACCTTGCAATTTCTTCGGTGCCAGGAGATTATAATATTCTTTCTATTGCATTGAGAAATCTATTAACCAATGCCATTAAGTTCAGCGACCATCAGGGCAATATTTGGATAAATGCAGAAAAGAAAAATGATGAGTTTGCTATTTCGGTGAAAGATGATGGCATTGGCATGACGCAACAACAAGTGCAGGAGTTGAGAAGTCAACAACAACAAAGCTCGGCCGGCACAGCAGGAGAAAAAGGAAGCGGATTGGGCTTGTACCTGGTAAGCGAATTGTTACAAAAAATAAATGCCCGTCTTGAAGTTCAAAGTGAAAAAGGTAAGGGTAGTGTTTTTAGCATAGTATTACCTGCCTGATAAAGATGGTTAAAAAACTATTGGAAATAAAAAAACTGCCGATTATTTATAAACCGGCAGTTTTTTGTTTTATACAAACTTAGTATCCAAAAATTTCCTCCAGGCTTAATTGTTTAAGCTCGCCTAGTTTTTCAAGATCTTCTTTTTTCACATTGGCTTCCGAAGCTACAATAGCGTAAGTATAAGCTTTGTTGGCCAATCGCTTTCCATGAAATGCCTTTAAGTCGGCAAAAGAAATTTTGTCAATAGCGGCATATTTTTTTATGCGAATATCTTCTGACAATCCCTTTTGCTCCGCATCCAAAAAGTTGGAGATAATGGCATCCTGGGTTATGCGTTGCGTTTCTATATCTTTCTTTACACTTGCTTTTGCAAAATCAATATTTGATTGAATTTCGGGCAAATTGTTAAGCAGTTCGTTCATAGCCGTAGTTGCCTCATTAAATTTATCGGCCTGGCTACCTACGTATGCTAAGGTAAAAAAGGGATCTTCCTTTTTTTCGGGAGTTAGGTAGTATGCAAATGTTGAATAAGCCAGAGCTTTTGACTCACGAATAGTTTGAAAAACAACTGCACCCATTCCACCGCCAAAATAATTGTTGAACACATCTATAATGGGCGTTTCGCCTGCATCAAATTGTTCATTGTTTTTAATCCACCTGGTTTCAGCCTGCACCATTTTATAATTGGCAAATAACACTTTATTGCTTGTTTGTTGTATTGGAATAAAAACTGCTTTGTGGGGAGCAGGAGTAAAGCTTGCAGGCATTTTGTGCAATTTTTTTAAAGAAGCAGTAAGTGCTGTTAAAGGTAAGGGGCCATAATACAATACCTGGTGAGTATAGTTATTTAAGTGCTGTAATTTTTCAACCAATTCGGACGATGTAATGTTTTGCAACTCATCGTTGGATAAAGCTGTGTTGAACGGGTTTTTAGCTCCATATCTTGCATAAGCAGTTAAGCCATTCATTATACTGCCTTTGTTTGCCTTTGCATCGGTTCTTGCCTTTGTAATTCTTGCTTTTAAGGCAGTTAAAGCAGCATCATCCGCCCGGCAATTTGCCAGTAGATTTTCAAATAATGTAACAGCCTGATTAAAGTTTTCCTGAAGTCCTTCAATGCTTACAGTTGTATATTCGGCTCCTGCACTTATATTAAAACTGCAGGCAATTTTGTAAAATTCTTTGGTAATTTCTTCAGCCGATTTTTTATCGGTGCCTAAAAATGAAAGGTATTGTGCGGCTATAGACATTTTTTTATCGTTCCAGGTTCCTATATCGAATCGGTAACTCATTCGGAAAATGCTATTGGCTTTGTTTTGCACATACAATACTCTTGCTGCACCAATTTTGCTTTTTTGTAAATCTTTTGAATAATTAACCCATACCGGTTTTGCAGAAGTAGCCGGCATTGCATTTACTGTTTTTACAAATGGCGATTGTTGGTTACTGTTAGTTTCTACCGGCGTTATGGATGGTTTGTCAACTTTTACAATATTCTTGTCTTCACCTTTTCTTTTGTAAACAGCCACATAATTGTTTTGCAGGTATTTGTTGGCAAAAGCTACCAGCTCAGCCTTGGTAATTTTTGATAATCTGTCCACATAGGCTACCTGGTTTTTCCAGTCTTCTTCACTGGTAAAAGATGAATAAAGCATATTGGCTCTTGAGCCGTAGCTTTCAGAAGCAAGAATGATATTCTTTTTAAGATTGTTGATAATAGAAGCTATTAATGCATCGTCAAAATTGCCTTTTTTAAGGTTTTCAATTTCGCCCAACATCAGGTTTTTAACTTCTTCCAGAGATTGCCCCTGGGTAGCTGCACCGCTCATATACAATATGCCATAGTCAATCAAAGTAAATGCTGATGCTCCTGCCCTTAAGAGTTTTTGTTTTTTCACTAAGTTGAGGTCCATTAAACCGGCCTTGCCATTGGTTAGAATTTGGCCTACTAAATCGGCCAGCAATACATCTTTGTCTTTATTGCCGGGTAAGCGAAAACCCAGGGTTACATTTTCTGCATCGGGGCCTACCACTTCTACTTCAATGGGCGCAGCAATAGGAGCTTCGGGAGCAAATGTATATTTTGGAACCGGTTTGCTTTGCATGTATGAAAATGCATTGGCAATTTTGCCAATTACAACATCGGGGTTAAAATCGCCACTCCAAACAATGGCCATATTATTGGGAACATAGTAAGTGTTGTAGTATTTTCTAATTTCAACAAGCGAAGGGTTTTTTAAATGTTCAATGGTACCAATGGTTGTTTGCTGGCCATAGTTATGGTTTTTCAGCAATTCGCTGAATAGTTTTTCATTTACTTTTCTTCCATCGTTATCCAATGAGCGGTTTTTTTCTTCGTAAACCGCTTCTAATTCCGTATGAAAAATGCGAAGTATTGGGTTGCGGAATCGTTCTGCTTCCACCGCCAAAAATTTATCTATTGAAGTAGTAGGGATGTCGGCATAATAAACCGTTTCTTCAAATGAAGTATGTGCATTAATGCCCTGGGCTCCCATTGCAGCCATCAATTTATCGTACTCGTTGGCAATAGCATACTTACTGGCAACACCCGATACCGAGTCAATTTGATGGTAAATAAATTTTCGCTGAGCAGAATCTTTTGTTTTGTTGTATTGTTCATACAATGCATCAATCTTATCGAGTTCGGGTTTTTCTTTTTCCCAGTTAAGTGTACCATATTTATCGGTTCCTTTAAAAACCATGTGTTCCAAATAATGTGCTAAGCCGGTATTGCTGGCAGGGTCGGTTTTGCTACCTGCTTTTATCGCAATGTAAGATTGAATACGGGGCTCTTTATTGGTTGGACTTAAAATTACCGTCAATCCATTTTTCAATTTGTAAAACCTTGTTTTCATGGGATCGTTGGTTACATACCGATAGGTATATCCACCGGATGTGGCTTCTTTCCATTCAAACTTTGAAGACTGTGCCAATGCTCCGGTACTTACCAGGCTTAAGGCAACAATCGCCATTTTTCCGAATAATTGCATGAGTATAAATTTTATTTTTTTAAGGGTTGTAAAAATAAGAATTCTATATGGGATTGATTTACCGTTTGTATATTGAATAAAGGTAATTTTGAAACTTAAATTAACTGAATGAAAAAGGGCTTGAAATTTTTTTTAAAATGGATACTGGCGTTGTTTATTCTTTTAAATATGGTGGTTTTTTTTCATGCTTATAAATTCACGCATTTTTATAATACCGGTGAAATAGAAATTAAAGCGGCTGCTGCTAAAACCGGTTGGGAAAAAACCAAGGAATTACTGTTTGGTATAAACGCAGTAAAACAATTCAACACTAAACCCGATACCGTTTTTTCAGCACAATATTTTAAAACAAAATCGGGATTGAAATTAGAAGCCTGGATTTTGGAAGTAGATTCAGCACTTGGAACTGTTGCCTTATTCCATGGACATGGGGGCAAAAAATCTTCGTTATTAAATGAAGCGGCTGAATTTAGAAAACTGGGGTATAATACAATTTTGCTCGACTTTAGAGCACATGGCAATAGTGAAGGCAATACCTGTACTATTGGGTACAAAGAAGTAGAAGACGTAAAACTGGTTTATGATTATTTGATTTCGAAGGGCGAAAAAAATATAGTATTGTATGGCGTTTCTTTGGGAGCTGCCACTATTTCAAAAGCAATACATGATTATGCCTTGCAACCTTCAAAAGTAATTTTAGATATGCCATTTGCCGAATTGAGTACAGCCGTTACAGGCAGATTAAAATTAATGAAGCTTCCTCCGCATCCACTGGGCACCATGCTTTGCTTTTGGGGCGGTGTGCAAAACGGTTTTTGGGCATTTAACCATAAGCCTTATGAATATGTTCGCTCCATTAACTGTCCGGTACTCTTGCAAAGAGGTTTAAACGATCCCAGGGTAACGCAGGAAGAAACAAATAAAATTTATGCAAATATTTACAGCCCCAAGAGAATGGTGCTTTACAAAAATAGCGCTCACGAATCGCTCTGCAATAAAGAGAACGAAAAATGGGTAGCGGCTGTACAAGCTTTTTTACAATAATGAATCCACAAAATATTTCCATTTTAGATTACACTTACGAGTTGCCCAACGAAAGGATTGCGATGCATCCTTTGAAGCAGAGAGACGCATCAAAATTATTGCTGTATAAAAATGGAGCAATAGAAGAAACCGTTTTTTCGTCAATATCTGCACATATTCCAAACGATGCTTTACTGGTTACTAACAATAGCAAAGTAATTAATGCAAGAATTATTTTTCAAAAATCTTCCGGTGCAAAAATTGAAATTTTTTGCCTGGAGCCCCTGGGAAATATTAAAGAATATCAAACCGTGATGGCTACTACCGGAGTTTCGCAATGGAAATGTTTGGTGGGTGGTGCAGCCAAATGGAAAGAAGAATTTTTAGAAAAAACTATTGAAGTAAATGCTGCTCCCGTACAACTAAATGCAAAACTAATAGGCAGGAAAGAAGATGCGTACCATGTGGAGTTTAGCTGGCAACCGGCATACTATTCCTTTGCAGAAGTTATATCGGCAGCGGGTTGTGTTCCATTACCACCATACATCAAACGCAATGCGGAGGAGGAAGACGGCAGCCGCTACCAAACAGTTTTTGCCAAAGTAGAAGGTTCGGTAGCCGCTCCCACAGCAGGCTTGCACTTTACCGAAAATATTTTTAAAGAATTGCTTCACAAAAATGTACAGCAAACCAATGTTACCTTGCATGTAGGCGCTGGTACTTTTAAGCCGGTAAAAGCGGCTACTATGGAGCAACACGGTATGCATGCAGAGTATATTGATGTGAACATAGATGCCGTAGAGCAACTCAAAAATAAAATAGGCAGCATTGTTGCCGTGGGTACCACAGCTTGCAGAACCATAGAAACCCTGTATTGGCTGGGCGTAAAAGTTTATTTAAATCCACTTGAAAAAAGTCTTTCACTGGGTCAATGGGATGTTTACAATGAGCCACTGTTAAATGCAAATGTTTCGGCAGAAAATGCATTGAACGCATTGCAAGTTTGGATGAAAAATAATAGGCTTAAAAACATTTTTACTCAAACTCAATTAATGATAGCACCGGGGTATGAGTTTAGATTGGTGAATATGCTGGTAACAAATTTTCATCAACCACAGTCAACCTTGTTGTTGTTGGTTGCCGCAGCCATAGGCAACGATTGGAAAAAAATGTATGATTACGCTTTGCAAAACAATTTTCGCTTTTTAAGTTATGGCGATGCTAATTTGATATTTATCAATCAAAAAAATAAAGGGCAGTAATGCCCTTTTATAGTTTGAATAATTTTTTTGATTATGGTTGAATGGTTACTGGGGTGCCAATGGGAATGTAGTTGTACAAGTCTTTCATCTCACTGTATTTTACCGAAACACATCCATCGGTCCAGTTATAAAAATTATCAACGGTCCATTCTTCTTCCGGCCGGGTAGCATGTATGGCAATGCCATTTCCTATTTTGGCATTTTTAGGTATAAGGCCTTTTGATTTTCTTTCGTTAAACCTTCGGTAGCTTTCGTCATTAGGATAATCCAACAATAACTCGGGCCCCCATTTGTTGTGTATTTTTTTTAATATAATTTTAAAAGTTCCGGTGGGGGTTCTTTTATCACCTTCCTTCATTTTATCACTCAGATCTTTACTTCCAAAAACAATTGGGTAAGTGGCATACCAACCTTCATCGTCATATACTTTTAATTCATAATCGCTTTTGTCGATAATAATGTAATAAGGATTGTTACTACTAACTTTTATCGATGGGCGATTAACAAATGCGGTAATTGTAACCAGGGAAAACAGAAATAAGAGAGCTAAAAAAAATTGCTGTTTCATTGCTTTGAGGTGGTTTTGCATAATTGGACAACGGCACTTAATGGTCGTTTATTTTATATGTATGAATAATTAACAAATATCCGGCATTTAATTTTTTTTAAAGCCGGTTAAAGTTATAAAGGGAGCAATTTTTATGCCCATTATTTTTATTAACAAATTCCTAAAATAATTGAAAATATGCTTAGGGGTTTTACCATAAGCATCGTAAAAACCATTGCTCAGCTCTAATTGAAACCCATGTGCCGAATAAATAATATTGTATTCATTCAAGGTCAATATTCTTTCCGACCAACTGCCTGTTATTGGATGGCAGGTATTCCAAAGGTCTTGTGGAGCTGCAGGCCATTCGCCTAATGTATGATAGCGTTGCACTTCGGCTTCAATATCATCTTTTATTTTTCCTCTTGTAAGCTGAGCCAATTTCAAAATAATGTTTTCGGGCAAGCCCGGCAACATAGTTTCAATAATATTTTTTCGCATTTGCAAATAGGGCAGATGCGATTCTTCTCCTGCCAGTTCAAAGTCCGAAGGGTGACCTCCTTCTAACTCGTCGTGCAATTGCATGGCTATTAGCTTTCTTAATTTTAAAAAATTTTTTGGGTTAGATGCTGTGGTAAACACCGTTACCATTTGTGAGTTTAATTGTTTCAATGAAGAAAAAAAATGCGACAGGTTGTAAATATGTTCAATTACATCGGTACCAATGGTACAATCAATTTTTTCTTCCGGAAAATTATTTTTAAAATCATCAGTTCCACCATGTATAAATCCATCAACCTGCAATTGAAGTTTAGCGGCAGTATTTTTTGATGCTTCAATAAAGTTGATAGCAGTGTCGCATAAAAAAACTTTTTTGCAGCCACAATACTTTGCAAACATTCCCAGCAAGCCATTCCCACTTCCATAATCAATCAAAGAAATTTCTTCAATGGATTTTTGTGAATGTTGAATGGCTAATTCTAAAACCGTGGCATAAATATTTAAATAGTAAATTTTGTGCCGGATGAGGTATTGCAAATAACGATTGCTGTATGCACTCATGGCTTCATCTGTACTGCCAAGCTGCTCAAGTAATGGAGCAAATGAAACAATCTTAGTTTTGAAAAAAGGGGAAGCCATGAACGCAAAATAATAAAAAACCTTCCATAGCTGTTCAGTTGCTATGGAAGGTTAATCATTTTGAATATTTTATAAGTTGCCAAATCGGAAGCCTACGGTAAATGGTCTCATATCGAGGCTGTGTTCGTACATAGATTTAGGACTATAGCTACCATATAATTTTACAGGGCCCAGGCCAAGTTCGGCTATGTACGAAAGTTTAAATCGTTCCATATCATATTCGCCCTTGTTTTTGTCTTTACCACGAGCATCGCTTTTTTGTTTATTGCGTTGGCTGTACAAGTACCCTGCACTTACACCTGCACTAAGCCTTATTCCTTTGTTGCCCGCATTGGGGTTGCTGGTAAAGTTTAGCATTAAAGGAACTGTAAGGTAATCGGCAGCCAATTTGTTTTTACTAAACGAAATAGAATCTCTAAAAATAAACGGTTCATTGGTTTGTGTTCCTCCGCTATAAGGAATTACACCAGCCTCTCTGTAGCTCAAAGGAGTTTTGTACCGATAGTTGTTTAGTTCGAGGCCCAATCCGTATTTAAGGTTGAGGTAATTGTTTACTAAGCTTAAGCGCTGCATTACAAACCATATATTTACGTTTACACTTTTTCCTGCCTTAAGTTTAAAATCGCTTTTGGCAAAGGCCGGGTAGCCGGGTCTGTTTACCAAATATGAGCCTGCGCCGGAGTAATCTGTTTGGTCGTTATAATTTGCAAAGCCTAAGTCCAACACAAACCAATTGGTACTTACTTTTGAATTGTATTTTTGTTTACGGCCAAAACTTACAGATACGCTGCTATCGGAACCGGTTTCTTTTTTCCCTTTTTTTACAATAATGATATTGCCAATACGTATGGTATCTTTTTTTTGGGTTGCAACTTCGGTGCTGTCTTGGGCGGTGCTGTTTAGGTAAAACAAAGCAGTGGCCAAAAGGAGGGTAATCTTCTTCATGATTTTACTTTTTAAATGAATAGTAGGTTATTATTTTACTGCGAGTTCAAAGCCTGCAATTTTAAGGCTTTTGCCGGGCTTAACATTTGCCCTGCGTTCAATATTTCTTTTTAATTTCTTGAAGAAGATTCCGGCTTTTGTTCGGGTAATATCTTCTTCTTCCATCATTAAAACACTATTGTTGTTTTCATCAAATGTATAGGCTGCGGTTTGAGCATATTCATTTCGGTTAGCCCTAATGTTTACATCAATAATTTCTTTATTGACTTGGTTTATGCTGTTACCATGTTCAATATCCTGTTTATTAGTTTTATTGAGTTGAATGGCTACATCATTTAAGGCAGGTAATGGCTCATTATTATTTGGCAACGGTTGTAATTGTTGTTGATGACTTTTTTTATTATGGTCATTAAGGGCAGCCATATCAACAGAATTTTCTTTTGGTAGCTGCTGAAATATTTTTGTATTATTCAAGTTCTGCTGTTTATTATTGGTACGGTTTGTATGGCTGTTAGTTACAGACAAATCTTTATTTTTTGTTGGAATATTGTTAATGTCCTTTACGGCATTATTTTTTTCTTCGCTTTGATTGGAAATGATAACCGATGGATCAACAGTAGCAATATTATCTGTTGCTGCTTTTATTGATTGGTTGTTACTGTCTTTGGAGTTGTTCACAATATCACCCGGTTGAACGTAGTTGTTTCTATTGCTGAAGTAAGTAGCAATGTAAAAACCAAAGCCCAACAATACTGCAGCAGCCATCCAACGTACCATACCAATAGCAATAACTCTTCCTTTTTCTTTTTTATACAATAGTTGCTTGTTGGGGAAAGGAATAATTTCTGCTGAATCCAATTGTGCTTTTTGCAGAGATACCCATTCAGCTTTCAGCATATTGTTGTTGGCAATACTCTTTTGCAATTGCGTTTTTTCGGTGGCAGGTAGTTCATTGTCTAATTGTAACAACAATTTTTCAAGGTCTTCCTCACTTACTAAGGGCTTTAATAAACTGTCTTTAGCCTCAAAAGAAAAATTTTCTAATGGTAAAGTTGCTTGCTGCAATGCTTCCAACTCTTGTTGTAAATAAGGATATTGCCCCAAAAATTCTTTCACAGCATTGCGATCTGCGGCACTTAATTCATTGTCCACATACAGCAATAGCCATTGTTCGTAATTATTGAGGTTAATATTCATTTTTATATTTTAACTGCAATTTCTGCAGCAGTTTATTAAAATTACTTTTTCAAATGACTGCATAAGATTTATCAAATTCAAAAAAGATGCATTACAGCACATTTTCTATTTTCACAATATAATCTCTCAATTGCAGCCTTGCCCTATGCAGATATACTTTTACCTGGCTTTCGTTTAGGTTGAGTATCTCACCAATTTCAGCATAGTTATATCCTTCATAATCTTTTAACATCACTAAGCTACGTTGCAGCTCACTCAATTTAGCCAGTGCCTCGTTGAGCATTCGCTTGCTATCGTAATCAATTCCTTTTGCTCCCAGTGCATTATCTGCAAAGTTATCTTTGTGTTCTATTCTTTTTTGCTTCCTTATCAAATCAATCATTTGATTGTAAGCAATGGTGAAAAGGTAGCTTTTTATTTTTTCGGGAATCACCTGTTCCCTGTTTATCCATAATTTTTCAAATGCACTTTGTACAACATCTTTGGCATCCTCCTCGTGGCGCAGGTTCTTAAGGATAAAACGATAAACGTTATCCGAATGAAGATTTACACAGTTGTTGTATTCTCTCTCAGTCATACAGTAGTGAAAAATAAGGGCTAAAGTAAATAAAACCTATCGGTTTAATATGGGTGAAACGATTGAAGACTGTAAAAGTTACAGATCAAAGAAAAAAATTATGCTTTCAGTCTAAGCATACCTTCGGTAATATAATTGGGAGTGGGAGTAGTAGGTTGTTTTTTTATATTACAGCATTTTACCGGTTTATCGGGATTGGTTACCGGTTTTTTTGGGGCAATGTCGGGTTGGTCGGCAGCAATTATTACGCCTGCAGATGCAATGATTAAAACATAAAAAAGCAATATTTCTTTTTTAATCCGCATAAAGCTGTTTTGGATAAAACGAAAATTAGTTCAAAAAAGTTACAGCCTCAAAGTAAAAATGTTAAAAAAAACTAAACAGCAACGGGAAGCGTAAAAACCCCTTTCACTTTCGTAATTACTGAAACAAGTAATAGCCGGGTATAGAATACCATTGACAGGCAAAATTTTTTCTGTTAGTTTTGCCGCTTAAACCTAATAAATAGTATTGTATGAATAACAATTTTGTAAAACGGATAGGGGTTGAACTGGAAGAAATTAAAGGGGCAGGCCTTTTTAAGAATGAAAGAATTATTAGTAGTGAACAAGGTGCCGAAATAATTGTGAACGGTACAACGGTTCTTAACTTTTGTGCCAACAACTACCTTGGCCTGTCGAGCCACCCAAAAGTAATTGAAGCGGCAAAAAAATATGTTGATTATCGGGGGTATGGCCTCAGCAGCGTGCGTTTTATTTGTGGCACTCAGGATATTCATAAAGAATTGGAAAAAAAGATAGCGGATTTTTTGGGAACAGAAGATACCATTTTATATGCTGCAGCTTTTGATGCCAATGGAGGTGTTTTTGAACCATTATTCAATGAGAAGGACGCAATAATAAGTGATGCTTTGAATCATGCAAGTATAATAGATGGTGTAAGGTTGTGTAAGGCTCAGCGTTATAGGTACGAACATAATAATATGGACGACCTGGAAGCAAAGCTGAAGGAAAGTACACATCTTCGGTCACGCATTATAGTTACCGATGGTTCATTTAGTATGGATGGAACCATTGCACAGTTAGATAAAATTTGTGATTTAGCAGATAGATACGATGCCATCGTAATGATAGACGAATGTCATAGCAGCGGCTTTTTAGGTAAAACCGGTCGGGGTACGCATGAATACCGCAATGTAATGGGCCGAATTGATATTATTACCGGCACACTCGGCAAAGCTTTAGGTGGTGCAAGCGGTGGTTTTACGTCGGGCAAAAAAGAAATTATTGAAATGCTCCGCCAACGTAGCAGACCATATCTATTTAGCAATACCGTAGCGCCAAGTATTGTAGGTGCATCTATTGCTGTACTCGATATGCTGAGCAGCACGACCGAGTTAAGAGATAAGCTTGAATACAACACAAAATATTTTAGAAATAAAATGACGGAAGCAGGCTTTGATATAAAGCCGGGCGATCATCCCATTGTGCCTATTATGCTCTACGATGCAATATTGGCACAAAACTTTGCAGCAAAACTTTTAGAAGAAGGCATTTATGTAATTGGATTCTTTTTTCCGGTAGTGGCAAAAGGCCAGGCACGCATAAGAGTACAACTAAGCGCCGGCCACGAGCAAAGGCATTTAGATAAAGCCATTGAAGCATTTACAAAAGTGGGCAAAGAATTGGGAGTGTTAAAGTAAATTATTAACTACGAAAATGAAGCGGATAAATTTTTGAAATCCGCTTCATTTAGCACTGCACTACATTTGCTCACTGCTGCATTTGTAAAAAGGAACGCTCTTAATCACTTTCAAGAATGGTTGATATAGCTTCCTGTAAGTTATTTTCCTGGTCAATTACCCAGCCCGGCAATTCTTTCTGAGGTATTATTTTCCAGTCGGCATCCGTTTTTTCCATAAAAAACATAATCCTATTTCCCCGGGCATCTATTGTATCTACACTACAGCGCCCATCCGGTGAAGGGTTTGATTTTCTAAAATTGAATTCTTTTAAATACCCGTCAACTTTATACAGGCGGGTAAATTGCAGGTTTTTTACAATGTACATAGGAGGTGAAGCATTTATTACTTAAATAGCAAAAACAATACTATTGTTTAAAAATGTGGATATTAAATTCTCAGTTCAAAATATTTTTTTGGTTTAAATATGTTCTTATCTGAATTGCTATTTTTTAATGAAACTATTATTTTCATACATAATAAGTAAACAATTACGATTCTGCCGCTTTACAGTTGCTTTAAATAAATCAAAGTAGCCATTTAATAATTTTTTTCTTCAACCTGTATTTCTATTTATAACTATGTAGTCTAAAAAAATTGCTACATGAAAAAGTTATATTTAGTTATTATTGCTTGCTTCACTTTAGTAGGTGTAAATGCACAAAATGTAGGTATAGGAACCACTACACCCTTAAGGCCGCTACATATTCATCATGCTTCTACACCTTATGCTCAGTTTACAAATACTACTACCGGTACCACCAGTAATGATGGGTCTTTTGTGGGTGCATTTGGTAAAAACTTTATTATTTATAACGAAGAGTCGGATGGCGGTGTAGAATGGTGGATTGATGGCTCAAAAAAAATGACGCTCGATTCTACCGGAAAATTAGGGATAGGCAAAACCCCGGAAAATGAATTAGATGTGAAAGGATCTCTGAGATTAGAATCGCTAACTTCCACAGGAGCGGCTAGTATTAAAATGTACGGCGGTACTTCTTCCTTAAGTTATATCCAGTTTTATAAAGATATAAGTTCGCCTTCTGCGATGGGATATCTTGGTTTCAGCCCAACAGGTGATTATGCGGTTATTCAAAGAGGCAATGCACTTTCTGTGGATGGCACTGGAGTGGGTGTTGGAACGGTAAGTCCGCAATCAAAACTACATGTGCCATTCGGAAGTGATGCTGGCCTGGCCAGTAATGGATTTTTAATGCTTGGTCAATCAACCAGCACAAATATTGTGGCTGATAATAACGAAATACTTGCCCGAAACAATGGTGCCGCTTCCGACCTCTTTTTACAAAATGATGCCGGCAATGTAATCATGTGTGCATCCGAATTAGGCGGCGTTGGTATTGGTGTAAATTCCGGAGCCAGCATACCCGCCGGATATTTATTGGCAGTAGATGGAAAAATTATTAGCGAAGAATTAAAAGTGCAATTGAGTGGAAGCTGGCCCGATTATGTGTTTGCAGATAACTATAAATTAAAAAGTTTCGATCACCTGCGCTCCTTTATTAAGCAAAATAAACATCTACCCAATATCCCATCTGCAGCCGAAGTTGAAAAAAACGGCATTGAAGTGGGAGATATGCAAAAGCGTATGATAGAAAAAATTGAAGAGCTTACACTTTATATTCTTGAATTGGAAAACAGGCTAAATGAAATGGATAAAAAGCTGAATGAAAAAAAATAGCCTTTTACAACATAGTTTTTTTCCACACCTAAAAATGGAACAAATGAAATTTGGAGCAATAAAAATAGCTTTTATAGTATTTCTAATATTTTTTTCTGTTGTTACTTTTGCACAGGAGCAACTGCCCATGAATCATCCCGGCTGTACTACAGGCGATAACGACAAAACGAATTATTTACCCGATGCCGATGCTTTTTTAAGGCAGCAACTTGCAGCACGCCTCGGAGATACTACTTACAATGATTTTTCTGCACCCTACTATGTAAGAGTATTTATTAGAATTGTAAGAGAAAATAATGGAACACTGCCCGGCTGTACTGTAGAACAAGCCATTCAAAATTTTAATGAAATGAATGGCCAGTACAATGCCCATAACATTTGTTTTCAATTGGCCGGTATTGATTTTGTAAACGACAGTTACTTAAACAACTTTAATAACTCCGGCGATGTGGATGATGTATATCCAGCTTATATACGAGATAATAATTTGGATGTAGATGGAGCCATGACCATTTTTATACATTATAGTTATTTATGGAACAGCGGCAGTAGCGGCAATGCTTATGGTATTCCTAATAACTTTTTAAGTGTTGCCCGTTGGGCTGCTACCAGCAATACGGTTCATTCAATTTTTGGGCATGAAATGGGGCATTGCCTGGGTTTATATCACACATTTAGAAGAGCAAATGGTGTTCAGGAAACAGTAACCAGAAATGCCGGCAACAGTTGTTACAACTGCCCAACAGAAGGCGATCTTTGCTGCGATACACCGGCAGATTATACAGATTCTGAGAATAATACAAGTAGCTCAACCTGTAATTACAGCGGCACTGCAACCAATGCCTGCGATGGGCTTACTTACAACCCATCCACCATCAACATTATGAGTTATCAGCCCTGGGCTTGTATTTCTTTTACAGGTACGGCAATAACTACCAACCAACGAACCCGAATGCATGCATCTATCAATAATCCTTTGGGTCCTATTTTTTCAAGAGTTTCCGAAGATAATGTACTACAGTTATCCCTTACAAATACATCGGCCACCATAAGAATTCATGCTGCTAAAAATAATTACAGTACATCTGCCGCAGCTACCATTACTCATAGCGGTAATGCAAGGGCTTATTATGTAGCTGGAAATGCTGTAACATTTAGTCCCGGGGTTACACTCAGCCCAAATAGTAGTGGAATTATACAGGCAAGCATTTCAAATTGTAATTAAAATGAAAAATTTGCTTTTAGCTACCTGGGCAATATTAATTGCAATTAGTGCAAATGCACAACCACCCTTTGTACTATCAACCAATGTTTACCGGGTACCTTATGCAAATGGAACAGATGTGCATGTTTCAAGAGACCATCGCATACATACTCCATCCGGCAGGTACGATATGAGTGGAAGAAACAATGGTTCCAGTTGTACAAGTAACTACCCAATTGTTGCGGCAGCCGAAGGTATTGTAAGAAGAATAGTTGACAATCACAATGTGTCGCCACCGGATTGTGACCCTAACTGTGCCGATTTTAATAATTATGTATGGATAGAACATGCCAATGGTGAATGGAGCAAATACTCCCACATGAAACAAAATAGCACTTCTGTAACAGCAGGCTTAAATGTAGGCGACCAGGTTTGTGCAGGTACGCTATTGGGTTATGAATGTGAAGTAGGCCAGGCTTCGGGGCCTCACCTTCATTTTGAAGTAAGGGTTCCTAACAATCCGGCCAATGTACAAATTTCTACAGCTGGCGGGTTTATGAGCGATGCAGCACATGTGATTCCTGTAATCAATTCTATAGGGTTACATTATTTTAATGCCAACTATGATATTACAGCTTCCGGAAGTACAGCTTGTGCTAATAACAACCTACAACTCAATTTGCCTTTTGCAATCAATAATGATGGAGTAAGAATTTACCTGGCATCCTCTACGGTTCAAACCTTAGCCGGCATTTCGATTATTTACAATAATGGCTCCAATGGTATGTTTCAGGCAGGGGGTAGTGTAACCCTTTCGCCCGGTTTTCAGGCAATGCCCGGCAGTAATTTTCATGCTCGTATTGGAAGTTGTGCTACTACCGGTATGGCGGGGAGTTGTCAATAAAATTTAAAATTCGCAACATGTGGCATATCAAAATTTACATTCGTATTTGTTATTGGCTTTTGGGTTGTTTTTTGTTTAGCTGCAATCAACCAACAACATCTACTGAGAAAAATGATAACGACACTACACTAAGTGTAAAAACTGCTGATACTGCAAACTTGCCCACATACGACCCAGCTTTGGAACCTCTTACAGTGGGCGCTCAATTTTCAAAACTTCTGCATGATACCCTGGGTATTAAAATGTATGAGTTCACCTTAAAGCCCGGAGATTCTGCAGCCTTGCATGCTCATCCCGACCATACCGTTTATGTGTTACAAGGAGGTAAGGCACTACTTTCTTTTAATGGGTCGGCTCCACAGAAAATGGAACTAAAAGCAGGCATGGGATTTATTAGCCCTGCATTAAATGATTACGGTAAAAATATTGGCAATACTACTATCAAATTAATCGTAACCGACATTTACCGGCCAAGGGTAAAATAGAGATTAAAGAGGCTATCTATTCACCTTGTGAAAGCTGCTTAATTTAATATTTGTGTAGCTTACATTAAAGTATTTCAGCCCTGCATCCCAACCCTTCAAGAAAAGTGCAAACCCACGCTACATCTATTTCAAAATGTGATGCAATCCGTAAAATATTATCACAATCCTCCAAATCGGTATTAATTTTCCATGCAGGCTGTTGTTGCAATAATCTGCTTATCACAAACTCTGCCTGTGCAGTATTTTGCAAATCCGTTTTTAATACTTCGATATATAAAATGTTTGTCAATATTTTTTTATTGTAAGGCCTGGAAACAAAAGCGTAAGCAAAGAAAATATAAGCAAGAAGTTAAACTCTACTCCATTATTTCCGCCTCCAACTACATACCAGCCATCTTTTAGGTGAACCATAAATATGCCAATTAATAAAATGAAGATGGTTATTACTGCCACCGGCTTAATATATTTGTTCAACAATAAACAAATGGCTCCTGCCACATGCGAAGCTTTAATGGCCCATGCCAAAGGAAGGCCAAAGCTTCCAAATCCCTGTTCACGCAAATAAATATTGCCAAAGGCATTTACATCGCCACTAACAATGGATGGCACTCCATGCATAATTAATATTACAGCTATTGCAAAGCGGAGTAAAAAAAGGTTGTTTAATATTTTCATACTTTATGTAATTGGTATTCCATATAGATTGAATAAAAGTATAAATGCTGCTTAGTACATTTGCAAGATGAATAAAATTTTATTGACGGTAGCATTGCTACTGTTGATGGCAAATGTAAGTGCACAGCCAAAAGGTAATAACTCACCCGAAATTTTTATGGGAGAATGGAAGGGAATATTAACCTGGGTGCGACAGGATAAAGAAAAGAAAGAATTTTCTATGCGATTGATGGTTGCTAAAATAGATAGCGCAAATCATTTTAGCTGGACTATTGAATATGGGGACGGCAGTTCCGATACCAGGCCTTATACGCTAAAACCTGTGGATGCCTCAAAAGGTTATTGGGTAATTGATGAACATAACGGAATAGTATTAGATAATTATATGCTCGAAAATTGTTTGCAGGGTTCTTTTACCGTAATGGGCAAAACCATCACTAATAGTTTTTGCGTTGAAAACGGGCAACTAAAAGTGGAATTTTTTGCCATGAATATGGCAGAGAAGAAAACCTCTGGAAAAGGAACAACAGAATCTCCCGTGGTAGATAGCTACCAAATGACCGGTTACCAATATGGCTGGTTAAGTAAAGTAAACTAATTTTACGGTGGAAAAAGATAATAAGAATTACAGCCGATGAATGGAGCGTCGCCAATGCGGTTGCCCTATGTAGAGGTGTTGACAACAAAAAATAGTTATGTCTCATTCAAGTGAAATATTTTTAGCAAAATCAAAAATTAAAGCGGCCGACTTACAACACCGGCGTACCATTAATTTCAATATGGGACGCTACAATGCTTCGGTACCAAAGGGGAAAGAGCAATTTGATAATTTGCATTTGGCAAGAGAACAAGCGAAAAATGTAAAATGGCGTGCCATTGAAACCCTCGATAAACAATTAGAAGAATTTGAACTGCAGCTCAATAAAAAGGGTGGCAAAGTAATATGGGCCGAAACCGCAGAAGAAGCTATTGCAGAAATATTAAAAATCTGCAAAGCAAAAAATTGCAAAACTTTAGTGAAGAGCAAGAGCATGGCAACCGAAGAAATTCATCTAAACAAAGCCATGGAAGAAAACGGTATTGAAAGTATTGAAACCGATTTGGGCGAATACATTCAGCAGTTAGATGATGAACCACCCTACCATATTGTAACACCGGCCATGCACAAAAGCAAAGAAGATGTTGCAAGGCTTTTTGCCCGAAAATTAAATACACCACCCGATTATACGCCGGAACAATTAACGCAGGTGGCCAGAGATATTCTTAGAAAAAAATATGTAGAAGCCGAAGTGGGTGTTACAGGCGCCAACTTTATCATCAGCGATATTGGTGGAGTGGCCGTAACAGAAAACGAGGGCAATGCCAGGTTGAGTTGTGCTTTTCCTAAAACACATATTGTGGTAGTGGGTATTGAAAAAGTAATTCCATCGGTAACAGACCTTGCTTTGTTTTGGCCGCTACTCAGCACTTTTGGAACAGGGCAAAAAATAACTTCGTACAACAGCATTATTACAGGCCCTAAGCAACCCGGCGAAGTAGATGGCCCGGAGGAAATGTATGTGATACTATTAGACAATGGCCGTACCAACATTTTAAAAAATCCTGCAATGCGGGAGAGTTTGTATTGCATAAGGTGTGGCGCATGTTTAAATGCCTGCCCGGTGTATAAAAATATTGGAGGGCATACTTATGGCACTACCTATAGTGGTCCTATTGGTAGTGTAATTACGCCTCATTTGCGGGGCATGAATGAATACAAACATTTGAGTTTTGCATCCTCGCTTTGTGGAAATTGCACCGAAGTGTGTGCTGTAAAAATTAACCTGCACGAATTATTGTTGGAAAACAGGAAAGAATCGGTAGAGGAAGGAAATACATCTTTTGCTGAAAGGGCTGTATGGAAAATTTGGCGCATGGCATGCCTAAACAGGCGCATGATGAATGTAGGGAACGGTTCGCTCAAAAATAAAGTAGTGAACGGCTTGTTTAAAGATTGGAAGCGGAACCGAGCCGACCTCCATTTTAGCCAAAAAACATTTAACCAAATGTGGAAGGAGCGTTTTAAAAAATAACTATGCTCATTTTTTCGGAAACCAGTTCTACAAGATTACAATACATCTGCCATTTTATTTTTCGGGAGCAATTAGGTATAGGATATAGCCTCACCATTGACTCCGAAAGTTTTGCAAAACATGATGGCCCCAAAATTAATTACAGTTATGTGCCAATTGAGGGAAATGTNNAAAGCATTTTTTAAAACCGAAGGCCATTTTGACTTCGATATTTTTGCAGCATCTTTTTATTTATTGAGCAGGTACGAAGAATATTTACCCCATACCAAAGACATGTATGGTAGATTTGCACACGAGAATGCTATTGCATTTAAAGAAGGTTTTTTAAACAAGCCCGTTATCAATAATTGGATACAGGATTTAGCCAATGCGATTCAGCAAAAATTCCCCGGCTTTCAACCAAAGCTTACTGCATTTAGCTTTATACCCACTTACGATATTGATATTGCCTGGAGTTTTAAAAACAAAGGGTTAATAAGAAATGTGGGAGGTTTTTTAAAGTCCCCCTCATTCAACCGATTGGCTGTGCTGGCAGGCATGCAAAAAGACCCGTTTGATTGTTATGAATATTTAGATGAACTGCACAGAAATTATCAATTGAATCCAATTTATTTTTTCTTAGTTGCTACATCCACAGGTTTGTACGACAAAAACATTTCTCCCTACGAACATGCCATGTGGCAATTAATGAAACGACATTCAAAAAAGTATGCAGTAGGTATTCATCCATCGTGGCGAAGCAACGAAAAGCCTGCGCTTTTTGAAAAGGAAAAAAAAATATTAGAAACCATTAAAAACGGAGCAGTTAAACTTTCAAGACAACATTACATTAAAATGAGTTTGCCCGATACCTATCAAAACCTTTATGCCGCCGGCATTACAGATGAATACAGTATGGGTTATGGAAGTATCAATGGATTTAGAGCTTCGGTTGCTTCTTCGTTTTTTTGGTATAATCTAAAAGAGGAGACCGTTACAAAATTGCGTATTCACCCATTTTGTTTTATGGATGCCAATGCATTTTATGAGCAAAAGCAAACAGCTCAACAATCGCTGGCTGAAATAATGCATTACTACCATGAATGCAAGAATGCAAATGGACAAATGATAACCATTTTTCATAATAGTTTTTTAGGCACAGATCCTTTGTATAAGGGATGGAGAAAAATGTATGATGAATTTACATCTCAGGTTCGGTTATAATTTTTTTGCTGGTTTTGCGCATGCTCATATTTACCAAATACACACCGGTAAGTGTAACCACCGAACCCCACAGAATATGTATAGTTAATTCTTCGTTTACCAAAAGAGAGCCCAATAGCATTGCCACCAAAGGGTTGATGTATGCGTACAGGGATGCTAAAGCAGCCGGTAAAGTTTTCATGGAATAAATGAAAGCAACAAACGCCACTATGGATCCAATTGCAACAAGATAGAGTATCACCATCCATGCTTTGGATGAAATGTTTGAAAAAGGAACAGTATGAAGGCTTGATTCGGCCCAGGCAAAAAGTATAATAGAGCTGAGTAACATTTGCCAGCCTGCACCATAGTAAGGATTAATGTGCGCTTTATTCCGCACCATAAAAATGGTGCCGAGGCTCCAGCTTAGCATAGCCAATAGCGATAAGCCAACGCCCATCCAAATTCCGTTTCCGGTACTCACTATTGCGTTTTCATAAAATACAATGCCTACTCCGGCTAACCCTAAAAACAAGCCTATGTAGGCCAATTTGTTTAAAGGCTTGCTCTTAAAAAACAACCGTTCTAATATAACCACACATAAAGGATATAGCGCACCAATTAATGCACTAAGTCCCGAGCTAATCCAATGTAAACTCCAGGTACTAAGTCCATTTGCAAAAACAAACATTAATACACTCATCATAATGAGCCATTGAAATTGCTTTGCGGTAGGTAAGGGAAATTTTTTATACAGCATAAAAAAGCCAACCAGGCTTATACCGCCCAAAAACTGTCGTATATAGGCCATTTGCATTGCAGGCATTTCCATTACGCCCAACTTGCTGGCAACCCAGGTAGTGCCCCAAAAAAAACTGGTAGCCACCAATGCAAGGTATCCGTATGCTTTTTTGTTCTTCAAGAAAATTAATGCTTAAAATGCCTCATGCCGGTAATAACCATAGCCAAATTATTTTGCTTGCAATATTCAATAGAGTCTTTATCTCGTATAGAGCCGCCGGGTTGAATAAATGAGTTAATGCCTGCATTATGTGCAATTTTTACACAATCGTCGAACGGAAAAAAAGCATCGCTGGCCAGGGCTGCGCCTTGTAAACTAAAATTAAATTGCTTTGCTTTTTCTATAGCATGGCGCAATGCATCAATACGGCTGGTTTGCCCGCAGCCTTTTCCTATCAATTGATTATTGTGCACCAATGCAATGGCATTGCTTTTTAAATGCTTACAAATAATATTGGCAAAGGCAAGGTTTTGCTTTTCTGCATCTGTGCTTTCTCTGCCACCTTCTTCCCGCCATTCGGTATAGTTGCCTTCGTCGGTCGCTTGCAGAAGCACACCATTTAAAACCGATTTGTATTGCTGAGTTACGCCAAAGTTTTTATTTAATTGTAATAAAATTCTATTCTTTTTTGATTGTAAAATTTCCAATGCATCTTCATTAAATGCAGGTGCAATCAATACTTCAAAGAAAATTTCGTTAATGGCTTCGGCGGTGGCTTTGTCAATACTACCATTGCAAACCAATACTCCACCAAAGGCACTTTCGGGGTCGCCGGCTAAAGCAGCATCCCAACTATCTTTTACCGATGGCCGCTGTGCAACACCACAAACATTTGTATGCTTTATAATGGCAAAAGTTGTGGAAGAGAACTCTTTAATTAATTGTACGGCAGCATCTACATCTACCAGGTTGTTGTAGCTTAATTCTTTGCCATTTAATTGAGTGAATATTTCAGCTAAATTTCCAAAGAAGGTTGCGGCCTGGTGCGGGTTTTCGCCATACCTCAAATCTTTTTTCTCTTTATTGAAAGGTGTTTCTACAGATATTTTATTAAAATAAGAAGAGATGGCATTATCGTATGCAGTACATACATCAAAAGCTTTAATGGCAAATGCACGTCTTTGTTCTAAAGTGGTTTCGCCTTTTTGCGCCGATAAAATATCAACTAATAAACCATAATCTTTTTTTGCGGCAACCACTACCACATCTTTATGGTTTTTTGCAGCAGCCCTTATCATACTTGGTCCGCCAATATCAATTTTTTCTATGATGAGATTTTCGTCGGTAGTATTGGCAACCGTTTCTTCAAAAGGATAAAGGTCAACAATTACCAAATCCATATGTGGGATATTATATTGCTTCATTTCTGCCAAATGCTGTGCATCGTCTCTTTTGCCTAAAATGCCACCAAATACCGATGGGTGCAGGGTTTTTACCCTTCCGCCTAAAATAGACGGATAACTGGTGAGTGATTCTACCGCAATACATTGAACGCCGAGTTTCTCAATAAAATCCTGCGTGCCGCCGGTGCTGTAAATAGTAACTTCATTTTGCTTTAATTGTTCTACTATTTTTTCGAGCCCGTCTTTGTAAAAAACTGAAATAAGTGCCGATTGAATTTTCTTTTGCATTGTTTAAAGGAGTATATGCCACACAAGTGTTTAAAAAGCATTGAATGGCTGGTGCTGAATGTAATGTTGTTCTCCTATCGGAAAGTCAAATAAAAAACTTTTATCTAAAACCTTAAGTGGCCTTTTTTTGAGTAGTTATTTAAGGTCTAAAACAAAAGCTCCTTGTTCGGGAACCGAATGGAAGCGCAAATTTAGCGCTTCGCAATCTTTTTTCCATTTTTGTATTTTCCACAAACTATTAGATGCATCAAATACAATACAATTGGGCTTTTGTGCAAACTGCCATTTATCAATATACAACTTTGGATTGTGGCTAAATAAAATAATATCGGTCTTAGGAATAACCGCCGGAATTAGGCTGCTGCTATCCAGCATCCAAATATGAGTATTAAAGAACTGCCATCTGTCTTCGGTTTTAAACAATACGGCTAAACTGTCTTTTTGCTTATTGGCTTTAAGAAAAACTCTTGCAGGCTTTAAATGAAAATTTTGTTGCAGCCCTTCTTTAGTTAGCGAACTATCGCCTATAAATACAAATGAATTTTTGTAAACAAAATCCACGGCTTTACTTCTGCTAATATTATAAATAATCAATTTCTTTTGAAATTGCATTTTTAAGAAAGCATAAGTATGCAATCCAAAAAATCCAATGGCGCAAAACATGGCCAACTTTAAAAGCCTTTTGTTTTTGTTAATAAGCCAAAGCATTAAAAAAATAACGATGCCATACAGCAACCAGGTAGTGAACATATTGGCATAAATTTTATCAAGTAATGAAAAAGAGAAGCCATCAAAAAATAGAATGATATTGTTTAATGCCCTAATCAACCAGGTAAGTGCAATACCCAGGAAATGGGCAGCCCAGTTGAACGACCCAATAATTACAAGTAAAATTTCACCAAATAAAATTATGGTGGAAACCGGCACGGCTATCAAATTGGTAAATAAAAATAGGTTGGGAAACTGATGAAAGTAGTATAAGCAAACCGGGAAAGTACCCAACTGGGCAGCAAGTGTTACAGAAACCATTCCCCATATTTGTTTTGTAGGCCAATTGGGTGGAAACCATTTTTTGTAAATGAACGGCTGAAATGCAACTATGCCTAACACTGCACAATAGCTTAGCTGAAAGCCTACATCCCACAGGTAATAGGGGTTATAACATAATAGAATAAACGCCGAAACGGAAAGGGAGTTGTAAACATCCGACTGTCTGAAATAATATTTCCCCAAAATAATAACGGTAAACATTACGGCACTTCGCAACACAGATGCAGCGCCACCGGTAAGCAATGCAAATAGCCACAGGCAAATGATGAGCAGTAATGCTTTGATATGGCGGTTATTTTTTAAATAGGGTGTTCTGTTAAAAAGCCAGAGCAATACCACATATATTAACCCCAGGTGCAAGCCCGATATGGCAATAATATGTACTACGCCTGTATTACTATAAGCTTGTACCAGGTCTTTGTCAAGGTCTTCTTTGTATCCTATGAGCAAAGCTTCTGCAATACCCAGCTCATGTTGGCTATTACCAATATTTTTTTGGAGAAGCGAAAGCACATGCTCTCTGCTTGAAAATAAAAAATACCGAAAGGGATTGTTTGAAATTTTTTCCGATGCTACCCAATCGCTCCTTTTTAAAAACGCCTGGTGGTAGAGCAGTTGAAATGCCGCATATCTTTTATAATTAAAAGCGCCGGGATTGCCCGAATTAGTGATTGCCTGTAATTTATTTTCTATTAAGATATACTGCCCGTATTGCAGGTGGTATGGGATGCTGTCTTTTGAAAAATAGAGCAATATTTTTCCGGTGGTAGCTTTTGATTCGTTTCCA
Source organism: Chitinophagaceae bacterium UBA2793 (assembly GCA_002352045.1). Classification (GTDB taxonomy): domain Bacteria; phylum Bacteroidota; class Bacteroidia; order Chitinophagales; family Chitinophagaceae; genus Ferruginibacter. The sequence goes on from DEHT01000055.1 coordinate 58,938, forward strand.
TTTTTAACCGCTTCTACTATGGCTTCTGCCTTAACCGAACGAGCTTTAACGGTAAGGGGCTCACTTATTTTTAGCCAAAGTTTCGAACTGTCGGTTAAATAATGGCCATACCAATTGCTTTGATGCCTTGCATCTTTTTGCCAGGTAAGCAGCATTCCAAAGCTTATCAATAGCAGGTGTATGCTGATACCTCTAAACCTAAATAGCCTGTACAAAATACCCGAAGAAAAATAGGTGAATAAAAATACTGCTAAAAGAAAGCAACCAACACAAAGAAGAATGTAGAGAATGGAAAAAGAAAGATACCATTGTAAAATGATGCCTGCAATCAATGGAATAATCAATCTAATAGAGGGAGCTTGTTTCCATATGGGTATTTTGTAGGGAGGATGCATACCCTAAAATAAAAAGCAGTTTTTTTAAATGCAAGGGTTTTTAATATTTTTTAGTGTGTATGCTGGTTTTATGGAAAAATAGGTAATTAGTCAACATTACCTGATTTTAAAATTCACTAAAATTGCAAAATAAATTACCCCGTTATGAAATGGATATTCGTATTGCTTTTTTTTGTTTGTAGTTTAAAAACCTTTAGTCAAATTGAATCAAGAATAAAACCCGTTAAGGTAGATCCTTCAACAATGGTTGTAAAAGACTCTTCGGGTACAGTGTATGCAAAAGACATTTGGCAAAAATTATTAGTAAAAGGAAGATATACGCTTAAAAAAACGAGTAAAGAAAATAGCAATGAATATTTATTGGTAAGGCTAAGCGACGAACAGTACGAAAAGCGGAAACAAAATATGCCAAAGCCTACCGAGAGTAAATACTTTAAAACAGGAGATAAATTTTTTGCATTGATTGCCAGAGATATTGACGGTAAAAAGGTGAATACCAAAAAAATGAGCGGCCAAATATTGGTGATAAATTTTTGGTTTACAACCTGTGCCCCCTGCATACAAGAAATACCTGAATTAAATGAATTGACAGAGCAATATAAAAATGACAGCTTAGTTAATTTTATTGCGGTTGGCCTCGAAGACAGAGGCAAGATTGAAGATTTTTTACTTGACCATCCCTTTAATTACAGAATTGTACACGAGGGAAAAGATATAGTGCCACTCTATGGCATTCGTTCTTACCCAACACATGTGGTAGTAACACCGGAGGGTAAAGTATATTTTCATACATCGGGTTATGGACCTGGTACAGTGCATTGGATTAAAAAATCTATCGAAGAGCTAAAGGCAAAAATAACCGCAGAGGCAACAACGGTAAATTAAATTATTAATTTCTACAGGGTTCTCTTCGGTATTGTTTCCTGGCATTCGCCATTAGCTGCAACAGCTTTATAGGGTCGTTACGATGCGCTTCCTGAAAACTTCTAAATCTTCCCAGCATTTGCAGATCAAATTCCTTGTTTTTCTCAATGCATCTTCTTTCCTGTTGTAACCTTTGAACCGAAGATTCTATATGGGCATTTGATATCTGAACATCCTTTCTGCACAATGCTTCCTGGTAACCATCAACAGCACTTTGTTGTGTTTCGATTTCTCTTTCTACCTGCAATTGTAAACTTTGGCTTCTACGCCCCTGCTGCATGGACTGAACCATGTTTTTGGTGATTTCGGCAACCTTTTTATTTTGCTTCAGCACTTTTTCTTTGTAGGATTTACAAGGATTATTGGAAGCGCTGTTTTCCTCAATCTGGCGATCTATTCTTTCCTGCCCTTGCTGTAAGTTGGTAACAGCTTCTTCCATTTCATTTTCTTCCACAATCCTAAACAGGGTTGAATTGAAACAAGTAGGTATATCTTTTAATTCCAATACTTCAGCTTCGTACCCGTAGGTACTGCTACCACTTAATTGCAAAATAATGAACATGCCTTGTTCTGCAAACTGGTAGCCTACGCCAAATATCCCCAGGTATTTATTGGGCTGCATTACTAATTTGTCGGGTATGGTTTTTCCAAAAATCCACCAGCTTTCGGTTCGCCCATTGGCTTTGTATTCCCATGCTTTTACCTTGCCAAAAAATTCACGTTGTGCATCCTTTTTGTAAATAGGCTCATTGCTGCCAACGGCAGAAAATACCAAACCTTGCCGATGTGTATTGTTGGTAACGAGGTGATGCCTAAGTTCACCTTTTCGTACAGAATTATAATAATTAAAATGCGTACCCTTTAAACCAATAATGTTGAAATTAAAATCAGGATCACTTACATCCAGTTCGCAGGAAGGGAAGTTTTTTGTGAAAGGCGTATAACCTACCAAACCTATTTTAGTATTTACAAAAATGCAGGTATAACCGGTACCCTGTGGTACACGTGCTTTTACCAGCATTTTTTTATCAAAACAAATTTTTTCGGATGGATTGGGCTGCGTAGGTTCAGTTCTTCCATCGAGGCTTTCCACATCCAGCCATTCATTTAGCACCGGCTTTTCGGAGGAGTTGGTGTAAGATGGATTAGGCTCAATTACAACCTGCGATTTTATTTGTATGGAAATAAAAAGAAGCAGCAACAATAATATGTTTTTCATATCCAATATTTATACTCCTAAAATTATAACTGCAATTGAACTAGTACAATTCCCCTTTTGGGTAGGCTGATAAATACTTATGAGCTGGAGTTTGTTGTTTTTCTCAAAGTATCAAAGCAACAAAAATAATCTTGCTGTGCTTTGAGTCGCTGTGAGATTATAAGCGGCGTAGTACAAAAGCATTGCGATGCGGCTACTGCCACTTTTCTACTTACAAATTAAATTCCCAGCAATGTAAAAAAATCTTTTTCCTTCATTTCTCTAACCGCACCGGGTTGCAAATTGTTCAATTCAATATTACTGATGGAAAGTCTAATTAAGCGTTGGCACCTATGCCTTGCTGCCAATACCATTTTACGCACCTGCCGGTATTTGCCTTCCGCTAAAGTAATCAACAACCAGGTGTGCGCATACGCATTGCGACGATCGGTTGCATAAGCATATAAGCTTTCGGGGTTTGTTATTTGCTCAAAAGAAATAGGTTTGGCTATATATTGTTCACCCTCTTTTATTTTTATGGTGATGCCCTCTCTTATTTGTTGAATGGTTTCGTTGCTCATTTTGTTTTGCACCATTACTAAGTAAGTACGTAAATGGGGTTGTGAGTCTAAAAATAATAGTCGGGTTATTTTTTTGTTGGTAGTGAGTAATAGCAAACCTTCGGAGTCCATGTCGAGTCGGCCAATAGCATGTGTGTCTTCCGGAAAAGTAAAATCTAAATCGCCGAGCAAGCCCACTTTATGTGAGCTTATAAACTGCGAAACCATGCCACGGGGTTTGTTGATGATGAAGTAGCGATGCAAGGAGAATTGTTTAAGGCAAGATTACGAAGAATTATTAGGTGCGGTTTAGGTTCTTTAGTTTAATAAGCTATTGAATTTTTCCGACCGTATGAAATTACTTTTAACGTTATTTACAGGTATCATCTGCAAATATCCCATTGCTACTAAATTTGTTAAATCTGTTCTGGCGGTGTAATTAGCTACCGAAAATATGTTTGCAATTTCTTTTACAGAAAAAACTATTTCGGGTTCATCGTACAGCATTTTAAGTATTTGAGCCTGTCTTTCGTTTACATTTTCCAGTTTTAAAAACTGAACTACCTGCAAATTTTCTTTTTGTTTTTCTTTTATATATTTTTTCAAAGCATCAATAGCTTTGTGCATTACATCAATATGATAGGTAATAAAGTAAGTTAAATCCATTTCGTCATGTTCTGTATATAAGTATGCCTTTTCATATTGATTTTTGGAACCTTGTATAATTTTAGAAATTGACAAATACTCCGTAAGCCAATATCCTTTTTTTAAAAGATACCAATAAAATAAAGCTCGTGCTGTTCTGCCATTACCATCGGTAAAAGGGTGTATCCATCCAATTAGAAAGTGAATGATTATTCCTTTTAAAATTGGATGAATAAAATCATCTTCATTATCTGCATTAAAAAAAATACAGAGTTTTTCTATTAACTTGTTTATTTCTTCATGTTTGGGTGGTGTATGTACAACTTCGCTGCTACTGTGGTTTACTACATACACATCGTCCGATTGCCTGAATGCTCCTTCTTCTGCTTTGTTTTCTAAAGTTTTATTGCACATTAAGTGGTGTATGTTCAATAAGTTTTCAGGAGTTAAATCATGAGTTTTGTGATGTACAATATGGTTTATTGTGTGATAGTTATTTACTATCATTTGGTCGCTTTTATTTTTTGGTTTTATTTCTTTGCGCAACATTTCTTTTGCTTTCTTACGGGTGGTGGCTGCGCCTTCCATAATGCTGCTGCTAATGGCTTCCTCCATTATTGAGCTTACCAGGTACCTGGTTTTATCATTTTCCGGTATTACACTTTTTGCACCCAAGTATCCTCCAATATGCATATCAAACTGATGCAGAGATTTTTGAATAAAATCAGTATTGTAATAATTAAAATGATGATTATGTAACGTAATATTTTTATAATTAATGAGCCTTACCAGTTTTGTACTATTCCAAATTTGCTGAGCTGTAAGCGTCCCTAACTTTTTATACTTAATCTTATCCCAATACAAATAAGCATTATTTATTTCCTTAATTTTTGATGCAATTGCCGAATCATTCATTCTTCCCAACGCTTCATTAATATCATACGAAGGAGTGGTTTCAATCATAATCAATATATTATAGACTAAAGATAAATCAAAACAAGTAAATACTTGCTAATTTTACTAAAACTGGCAAGAACTTATAAGTTCTTGCCATCAAATCTTTTGCGGTAGTATTAATTTAAATGTGAAAGTGGTTGATTAATATAAGTTTATACAATAGTATATAAAACAGTAATGTAAAGCCGGTGTAATTACAACTTTAGTTGTTAATATTAAATAAGCACTTTTAGAAGAAGGATAATTGAGTACTAAAAATCTATTTACTCAAATGCATACTCCTCTCCTTATACAATTGCCTAAAGTAGGGGTCTTTTAAATCTTTAATAAAACGAATGGCTTCGCCGGTGCTCTTCATTTCGGGGCCCAGTTCTTTATTAACGCCGGGGAATTTATTGAAAGAAAAAACCGGTTCTTTAATAGCATAACCTTCTAATTTTTTCTCAAAACTATAGTCGCTCAGTTTTGCGGCACCCAACATTACTTTGGTGGCAATATTTAAGTACGGAATTTGATAAGCTTTGGCAATAAAAGGTGTAGTGCGGCTTGCTCTTGGGTTAGCTTCAATAACATATACATTACCATCTTTAATAGCAAACTGAATGTTGATGAGACCTTTAATGTTTAAGGCCCTGGCAATTTTTTCGGCATACTCTTCCATGGTATGTACCACCAAAGGACTAAGATTAAATTGCGGCAACACTGCATTGCTATCGCCGCTATGAATACCTGC
>DEHT01000055.1:64508-78824 GCA_002352045.1 Chitinophagaceae bacterium UBA2793
TGTCGAACGAGGTGCCGATTATTTTTATGCCTCTTTCATGTAAAATTTTAGCCAGCTTCAAAGCAGTTTGCCCGCCTAATTGAACAATTACGCCTTCGGGCTTTTCATGTTCAATTATTTCCCAAATATGTTCTAAAAATACCGGCTCAAAATATAGTTTATCGGCAATGTCAAAGTCGGTAGAAACTGTTTCGGGATTGCAGTTAACCATTATGGCTTCGTAGCCACTTTCTTTAATGGCCAGCAAGCCATGTACACAGCAATAATCAAACTCAATACCCTGGCCAATTCTGTTTGGCCCGCTGCCCAGTACAATTATTTTTTTCTTATCAGATACAATGGATTCATTGCTCAAGAGGTTGTTGCCCTCGGGCCTGCTTTCAAAGCTGCTGTAGAAATAAGGCGTTTTGGCTTCAAACTCTGCGCTGCAGGTATCTACCATTTTAAACACACGGGTAAGCCCCATTTTTTTGCGTCGCTCATAAATTTCGTTGGCATTATCTTCCTTCATAATGCGAACAATTTGTTCGTCGCTAAAGCCCAATAGTTTTGCCTCTTTCAATAAATCATCCGGCAAAGATTTTATATCATGTTTTGCAATGGCTTTTTCGCAGTCGCAAATTTTTTGAATTTGATAAATAAACCAGCGGTCAATTAAAGTGCTCTCGCAAATGCGTTTTACACTGGCGCCGGCCATCAATGCATCTTTAATTCGGAAGATACGATCCCACTTGGGTGTTTTAATATATTCAATTAATTCATCGGCGTGCATCAGGCTCTTTCCATAATATCCTAATCCAACGGCTTCATTCTCTAAACTCTGACAAGCTTTTTGCACCGCTTCGGCAAAACTTCTGCCAATACCCATTACTTCGCCAACGCTTTTCATTTGAAAACCGAGTGTATCGTTGGCGCCTTTAAATTTATCAAAATTCCAACGGGGCATTTTTACAATAACATAATCCAATGCCGGTTCAAAGTATGCCGATGTAGATTGAGTAATTTGATTTTTAAGTTCATCTAAATTGTAACCAATAGCCAATTTTGCAGCAATTTTTGCAATGGGATAACCGGTAGCTTTACTCGCCAATGCAGATGAACGGCTCACCCTTGGATTAATTTCTACCACAATAATTTCTTCCGTTTGCGGGTTCATGGCAAACTGTACATTACAACCACCGGCAAAGTTGCCCAGGTTGCGCATCATGTTTATGGCAGTATTACGCATTAGCTGAAAAGCAGTATCGCTTAATGTCATGGAAGGAGCTACCGTTATACTATCGCCGGTGTGCACACCCATGGGGTCAAAGTTTTCAACGGTGCATATAATGGCTACATTATCGGCATTGTCTCTCAACAATTCCAATTCAAATTCTTTCCAACCCAGTACAGCTTTTTCTACCAGCACTTCGTGTATTGGGCTGGCAGTAAGTGCACGATTGAGTGCTTCGTCTAATTCTTCTTTTTTAAATACTATGCCACCACCGGTGCCACCCAATGTAAACGATGGTCGCAATACCAATGGGAAACCAATTTGCTGTGCAAATTCTTTTCCTTCCAAAAACGAGTTGGCAATTTTTGCAGGGCAAACCGGTATGCCCATTTCTATCATCCACTGGCGAAATTTTTCACGGTCTTCGGCCTTATCAATTGCTTTTATATCAACTCCTATTAATGCTACATTATATTTTTCCCAAATGCCCAATTCATCCACTTCTTTACAAAGATTGAGTGCGGTTTGTCCGCCCATTGTTGGTAATACAGCATCAATGTCGTTTTCTTCTAATATCTGCTCAATACTTTCTACCGTAAGGGGCAAAAGATAAACCCTGTCGGCCATCATGGGGTCTGTCATAATGGTGGCAGGGTTGCTATTAATGAGGATAACTTTTATTCCTTCTTCTCTCAGGCTGCGGGCGGCTTGGGTACCGCTGTAATCAAATTCGCAGGCTTGGCCAATAATAATGGGGCCGCTACCAATAATTAATACAGATTTGATGGAGTCGTTTTTAGGCATGATATGGATGCCGTTTTTAAAGCGGCGGGCAAAATTACTTGTAAAAAAAATGCGGTGCAAATTTTGCCACGTATATATTCAATTATGAACTATTTAATTAGTGAAGAAAGTTACAGTTACATCATAATCTGCCTCTTCGTTGAAGGTAATGTCCACCATTTCGCCGTTTGTAAAATAAAATCTGCCCCTGAAAGGAAAAATAATTTGTTGCACTTTTAGGAGAGATGAATTTGTCATTTTGCTTGAGTTTTTTGTAATAAACTGGCCGGTGATAACAACGATGTTGTTAACCTCATGAGGAGTACCAGTGAAATTGCTCGCAGTTAGATTAATGGTTGCTCTCTCCGAATTTTTTTTCCATTTACTAATTTCAATCCTATTTACTTTTGTAGTTCGGTCATTAATAATATATGGCTTATCATATTTACCAATGTATTTATTTTTTCTCCAATAGCCTTCAAGCGTAGAGTCTTTGCCAGTTTGGGTAAAATAGGTAAGTAACCCTTTGCCATCTAAACTGCCTTTTCTAAAATTTCCAACATACACATCTTTATTGGCCCAGGTATAAGTGCCTTCGCCATCGGGTTGCCCGTTTTTAAAATTGCCTTCATAGGTATCAATACCGGTTGCTTTTCCTTGTCCTTCGGCCTTGCCATTTTTGCATTCGCCTGCATAAGTTCCCTGTAAGGCATCCACAGTTACTTTGCAGTTTTCCTGGGCATAAATAGGATTTACAAAAGCAAGACTTATTGCTGTAATAATGCTAATCTTTTTCATTTAAAAAAGCGTTCGTTTAATTTATAATATTTTTACAGTTAAAAAATTAAAATTAGACATTAATATTTCTATAGAAGTTGCATACATGAAAAAAATTATAATAGGGGTTTTGTTTTTATTTTTTTGTGGAGAAGCTGCCTTTTCGCAATACCTTCCAAAAGCAAATTATAATCAACAATATTATACCTGGCCGGTTGGTGCTATTAAGGCCATCGTTGCCAATTTTGGCGAATTAAGAGCTAATCACTATCACATGGGGTTGGATTGCAGAACCGAGCAAGTAGAAAATAAGCCTGTATTGGCTGCGGCCGATGGTTATGTGGCCAAAGTAAAAGTAGAGCCCTGGGGTTTTGGAAGAGCTATCTACATCAATCATCCCAATGGGCATACCAGTTTATATGCACACCTCAACGATTTTTACCCCGAGCTGGAAAACTATGTAAAAGTGCAACAGTATCAATTAAAAAGCTGGGCAGTTTTTTTAGATATTCCTGCCAATCTTTTTCCGGTAAAAAAAGGCCAGCAAATTGCTTTTAGTGGCAATGCCGGAGGCTCTCAAGGGCCACACCTGCATTTTGAAATAAGAGATACAAAGTCGGAAAAAGTGCTTAACCCATTATTGATGGGGATGCCTATTGCCGATAATATTGCACCTGATATTTTAAGATTGGCGGTTTATAACAGAGACATTAGCACCTATGAACAAACACCCCATATTTATACTTTAAAAAAATTGAACGGTGTTTATGTGCCGGCAAATGGCAATATTAAAATAAATGCCGAAGCTGTGAGTTTTGCCATTACATCTTATGACCGATATACGGGCTCTACCAATCAAAACGGTATTTATGAGGCAGTGTTGTACGAAAACGATATTCCTGTTTCAGGCTTTAAAATGGATAGCATAAGCTATGATGATACCCGATACCTTAATGCGCATATTGACTACCGATATAAAGCTGCCGGAGGCCCATATTTGCAGCATCTGTCGAGGTTGCCGGGTAATTATGGCGGCATTTACAAGAGCAATGGAAACGATGGTATAGTTGATTTAAAAAACGAAAAAACAAAAGCCATTACCATTGCCGTTGCCGATCCCCAAGGCAATACAGCGAAGTTGAAATTTTCTATCACAAGCACAGGCGCCGCCTCATCCACTCAGGTACCAAACGATGCCGTTAAATTGTTTCGCCCAGGTAATGTAAATGTATTTGAAAATGAATTTGTGCAGTTTTATCTCAACGAAAAAGCTTTGTACGATGCTTTTTATTTTAGATATAAGAAAATATTAGATGCAGGCGGAAGAAATATTTTTCAATTACACAATGCTCTGGTGCCGATACAGAATTATTTTACCCTAAAAATAAAATCCGACTACTTTATTACCGATACTTCAAAGGCTGTGATACTTCGCAGCTATGGCACCAAAAAAGATTATGTAAAAGCCGTTTTCGAAAAGGGCTGGTATAAAGCAAAGTTTAGAGAATTTGGCAATTTTCAATTGTTGCAAGACAATACGCCACCCTCTATTACCCCTATAGGTTTTTACGATAGAATGAACGCAGCAAAACTTACAAGAATTGTATTTGCCGTAAAAGACAATACCGAAGAAATTGAAAAGTTTACAGCAACCTTAAATGGTAAATGGTTGCGCTTTACCAACGATAAAGGCCGAAATTTTGTTTACAAATTTGATGAACTTTGCGGCCCCGGTCAACACGAATTAGTGGTAACTGCAGTAGATCAGGTGGGCAATACAACAACAAAAACTTACACTTTTACAAGATAATGGCAATACTTTCAGAAGGAATTAAAGCTCCGGCTTTTAAAGCAAAAGATCAAAATGGAAACGTAGTTTCCCTGGCAAATTTTAAAGGAAAAAAATTAGCGCTCTATTTTTATCCGCAAGATGATACGCCCACCTGTACCATTCAGGCGTGCAACTTAAGAGATAATTTTAACTTGCTAAAAAAACTCCAAATTGAAATAGTGGGCATAAGTCCCGATGATGCTGTAAAACATAAAAAGTTTGAAACAAAATTTAAACTGCCCTTTACCTTATTAACCGACGAAAAGCATTCCATCATTGATAAATATGGCGTATGGGGCCAAAAACAATTGTATGGGCGTCAATACATGGGCTTGCATCGTACCACATTTTTAATCAATGAAAAAGGCATCATTGTAAAAGTTATTTTAAAGCCCAAAAACAAAGCCCATGCCGAAGAAATTGTACAGGCATGGGAGCAGATTGAAAGTAGTGCAAAAAAATAAAACAGATATTGAATACCGGGTGGTCGAAAATTCATGGATGGCTAAGCTGGCCGCATGGAAATTGGGCGCTGTTTCAGTGGCTTTTGTACTAGGAAAAACAATTTATCTTTTTAATGTAACCAAGGATGAGTTTTTACAAAACAAAACCTGGGTTCGCCACGAACTTTGCCATGTACGCCAGTTTAAACAGTACGGCTTTATTCCATTTATCGCCAGGTATTTGCTGCAAAGTATCCGTCATGGATATTATAACAATAAATATGAAAAAGAAGCCAGGGAGGCAGAAAAGGAAATATGAACTATATAAAACAATGGTTCAGTCTATAGGTTAATTAAGGATTGAACCACTAAAACCTATAATTATTTTTATTCAGCTTCTACAACCCACTGCACTTCTCCAAAGTCAAAAATCCGTTCAATGGTATCGTTGGTTACCAATTGGCCAAAGTGATTTACTTCTTTTATTATAGTTGAAAAAACAGCATTCTCTTTTTTGAGTTTAGCCTCATTGTTTTTTTTGTAGAGGTTATTATTGTATTCATTTATCAAGGCAGCAAAACCTTTTTCTGTAACACAGTTTATTTTTTCCAGTAAAAACTCATGCAGTTCTCTTGCAAGTTTTACCGGCTCGTATTGATCTTTGCCACTTACTTGTTTTAAAGAAGCAGCCCTGGCCAGTTCGCCTCCAAACATAATTTGGTTTACATTAATACCAATACCCACTACTGCCCAGTTCCAGCTATCGCCACTAAATTTATTTTCAATTAAAATTCCTCCTGTCTTTCTGTCACGCCAAAATAAATCGTTCGGCCATTTTATATAAAAATTTTCTCCTGTTATTTTCTGTAAAAAATCGTTGCAGGTAGTGGCTACCAAAGCACTTAAATAAAATGGGTTGCTTATAAAAGCAGGCGATGGCTTTACGGTAATGCTTAAAATGATATTATTATCGGGTTCGCTTTGCCATTTTTTTCCACGCTGTCCTTTGCCGGAAGTTTGTTCCCTGGCAAACCATGCCATGCCATGCTCAGCCAATCCTTCATTAATCCGTGCCATGGCATAGTTGTTGGTACTATCCACGCTATCCAGAATATTAAATAATTGAACCTTTTCCATAACCAATACATGAAGGTAGAATAAGAAGTAGTATTTTTGATATAACTTACAAATAAATTATTATTTCTTTTATTTGTTATCGCAGTACAAAGCAAATTACTAATATAAATTTTTGTCTATATTGAACAACCTGGAAGCATTAAATAGCCGCAAAAAAAACAGCCTTACAAGGCTTACCCGTAGCAGCAAACTTTTTAAGGCCATTATTGAAGCCATTCATGATAAAAAGGCGGAAAATGTAGTGAGCCTCGATTTAAGAAAAATACCCGAGGCTGTTGCCGATTTCTTTATTATTTGCGAAGCCAATAACCCTACACAGTTAAAAGCTATAGCTGATAATGTTGAATACTATGTAAAAGAAAAAACCGGCGAAACCGTTTATAAACACGAGGGCAAGCAAGGCCTGCAATGGATATTAATTGACTATGTAAATATTGTAGTGCATGTAATGCTTACCGAAACCCGCAAATTTTACCAGTTAGAAGAAATGTGGAGCGACGCTCCTTTAATGGAACATTCAGACAAATAATTTTACCCGGAACCTAATATAATAATCACAACAAATGGATCAACAACCAAAAAGAAAGCCCGGCGATAATATGCCACCAATGGGCGGCGGAAACGAAGAACCCGGAAAGAAAAAGCCGGGATTAAATATTTACTGGATATATGGACTTATTTTTCTGTCGGTAATTGCTTATTCATTATTTGGAAGCATTAGTAGCGGCGGTATTGAAACCGATCAACAGAAGTTTTACGAAATGGTTCGCCAGGGCGATGTGGATACTATTAAAACCATTCGCAATCAAAAATTAGTAAGAGTGTTTATAAAAAAAGACAGCATGATTAAAAAAGCTGCGCTTTATAAAAGCTTATTGAATAACCCTGCCGATGCTAAACGATACGATGCAGCCCTTAGAATGACCGGCCCGCAATTGTATTTTAATATTATTGATGATAAAACTTTTGCAACTCAATTAGCAGAATTTTATAAAGAATACCCTACGGCAAAAAGAGTAACCGACATTCCCGAAAATGAAGGCGAAGTATTTAGCCAATTGCTAAGTACTTTATTACCTATTATCTTAATTGCCCTGGTATTTATAATGATGATGCGTAAAGTGGGTGGCCCCGGTGGTGGCGGTGGCCCCGGTGGTATTTTCAATATTGGCAAATCAAAAGCAACACTATTTGAAAAAGGCACAAGGGTAAATATTAATTTCAATGATGTGGCCGGGCTCGATGAAGCCAAAGTAGAAGTGATGGAAATAGTTGACTTTTTAAAGAACCCCAAAAAATATACTGCCTTAGGTGGAAAAATTCCAAAAGGCGCATTGCTCGTTGGCCCTCCGGGTACAGGTAAAACCTTGCTGGCAAAAGCTGTTGCAGGCGAAGCGCAGGTTCCTTTCTTTAGCCTAAGTGGTAGCGACTTTGTGGAAATGTTTGTAGGTGTGGGCGCCAGCCGTGTTAGAGATTTATTTAAGCAAGCCCGGGAAAAAGCACCCTGCATTATTTTTATTGATGAAATTGATGCCATTGGCCGTGCAAGAGGAAAGAATGTAATGATGAGCAACGATGAAAGAGAAAACACCCTCAACCAATTATTGGTGGAAATGGATGGTTTTGGTACCGACTTAGGTATTATCATTCTTGCGGCTACCAACAGGCCCGATGTATTGGATAGTGCTTTGCTTCGCCCCGGCCGTTTCGACAGGCAAATATCTATTGACCGCCCCGACCTTGTAGGTCGGGAAGCCATTTTTAAAGTACACTTGGCTCCTATTAAAATTTCTCAAACCTTAGATATTCATAAATTGGCCGAACAAACACCCGGTTTTGCAGGTGCCGATATAGCCAATGTATGTAACGAAGCGGCATTAATTGCCGCCAGAAAAAATAAGGAAGCGGTTGATATGAGCGATTTTCAGGATGCTATTGACCGTGTTATAGGCGGCTTAGAAAAAAAGAATAAACTCATTTCGCCGGAAGAAAAAGAAATTATTGCATACCACGAAGCAGGCCATGCAATTTGCGGTTGGTTTTTAGAACATGCTTATCCGTTATTAAAAGTAACCATAGTGCCAAGAGGTACAGCAGCGTTGGGCTATGCTCAATACACACCCAAAGAACAATACCTGTACAATACCGATCAATTAACCGACCAAATTTGTATGACCCTGGGAGGCCGTGCAAGTGAAGATATTTTCTTTGGAAAAATTAGCACCGGTGCCAGCAACGATCTGCAGCAAATTACAAAAATTGCTTACAGCATGGTTACTACTTATGGTATGAATGAAAAGGTAGGCAATGTAAGCTTTTACGACCCCAACCAGGAAAATTATTTTACCAAACCATACAGTGAAGAAACAGGTAAAATGATTGATGAAGAGGTACGCAAACTTATTGACGATGCCTACGTTAAAACAATTGCTTTACTTACCGAAAAAAAATGGGCTGTTGAAAAATTAGCAAAAGAGTTATTGGTTAAAGAAGTATTGTTTAAAAGTGATGTTGAAAATTTAATAGGTAAACGCCCTTTTGAAGAAAAGAAAATATTGGATGTAGAACCCGAGGAAGTTATTGTACCGCAAACCCCCGAACTGCCAAACGAAATACCGGATAGCTTAAAAACACCTCCGGCTATTTAAAGCTAAAAGATTTGATTCCTGCCAAAGGAATCCAAGAGTAAAATAATATAATAGGCCAATGAGCAAAATTCATTGGCCATTCATTATGGCTTCAGCATCTAAAGAAAATATTTTAAAAAAAATAAGAGAGGCTCTCTCCAGCCCGGTGCCTTTGCCCTTTGCTGAAAGCGAAGGAACCACTTCGGTTTTTAATGCAGCTTCAGAAGACGATGCCGTACAATTTGCCGAAGAGTTTACCAAGCTACAGGGAAAATTTTCTTTTTGTACCAATGAAGAAGAGTTGCTGTTGCAATTAGCAGAATTGATTAAGCAACAGGGCTACACAAAAATTTACTGTATTGAGCCGGCTTTTGTTCGGTTACTGGAATTGCTCTCCATAAAACCTTATACTGATTTACCAAGCTGCGATGTTTCTATTACCGGTTGCGAATACCTGGTAGCTCGTACCGGTAGCATGGTATTGAGTAGTGCACAAATTAGCGGGCGCAGCACCAGCGTGTATGCACCTGTGCATATTTGTATTGCTTTCAATAGCCAATTGTTGTACGATGTAAAAGATGCTTTATCTTTTATCAAAGAAAAATATAAAGACAATTTTCCTTCATTTGTAACTTTTGCAACCGGCCCCAGCCGCACCGCCGATATTGAAAAAACTTTGGTAACCGGTGTGCATGGCCCAAAAGAAGTATATTGCTTTTTGGTGGAAGAGAATTTTTAAAATAGTAATTTCCTTTAATAAAATGCCTCATTAAACTTTATGGATACATCAACATACCAATTATTTGTTTACGGTTCTTTGAGAAGCGGTTTTAGAAATCCTGCATATAGTTACCTAACTCAATATTTTCATTTAGTAGGAGAAGCTGTGGTAAGGGGTAAGTTTTACGACAATGGCTCATTTCCGGTTGCTGTGCCTGCGGCAGAAGGAGATCAATTTATAAATGGAGAATTGTACATCATTAACAATCCCGAAGAGTTTAGCTGGGCAATTGAACAATTAGACGATTACGAGGGCCTCAATGTGTTGCCCGGTGAAGCACCTCTATATCGTAGAGAAGTTACAGAAGCATTTGTAGATGGCAAACCTTCTTTAGCCTGGATTTATTGGTACAATCGCTCGGTAGATAAGTTTGAACTTATACCAACAGGCGATATTTTAAAATACCTTCAGGAAAAAAACAAACCTTAAGCTTGGCTCAAAAAAAAATATATTTTTTATCAGATTTTCACTTAGGCGCACCCAATGCCGAAGCAAGCCTTGAACGTGAAAAAAAAATTTGCCGTTTTTTAGATAGCATAAAAACCAATGCCGAAGAAATTTTTATAGTAGGGGATATGTTCGACTTTTGGTTTGAATACCGGCAGGTAGTTCCCAAAGGATATGTTCGCCTGCTGGGCAAACTCGCCGAATTAACCGATGCAGGAATTAAAATTCATTTTTTTGTAGGCAACCACGATATGTGGATGAACAATTACCTGCAAACCGAACTGAACATCCCGGTTTATTTTGAACCAAAAGAATTTGAATTCAAGCAAAAAAAATTTTTAATTGGTCATGGTGATGGATTAGGCCCCGGTGATAAGGGCTATAAATTCATTAAAAAAATATTTCGCAACCCGGCATGTCAATGGTTGTTTGGAATATTGCCGCCCTATCTCGGCATTGGGCTTGCCAATTATTTCAGCCGAAAAAGCAGGGCCAAAACCGGCATGGTGGATGAAGTGTTTTTGGGCGAAGAAAACGAATGGCTCATTATTTACAGCAAAGAAGTTTTACAAAAACAGCATTACGATTATTTTATTTTTGGCCATCGGCATTTACCCATTGATGTAAAACTAAAAAACAATAGTCGCTACATAAACCTGGGCGAATGGATAAAATATTTCAGCTATGCCGAGTTTGACGGAGAAGAGTTGTATCTTAAATATTACACCGATTAAATAAATAAACTAAGTTGAAGAAGTTTGTTATTTATACAATTTATTTTGTTGGCTTTTTTTCACAAAACAGTTGTGCACAAACAATTCCGGCTGCAACTAACACTAACCCGGCACCTGTTATTAGTAAAGACAGTTTTCAATTAGAGAAAACCATTCCCGGCCAGTTTACGGCTATGGATATAGATATAACCAACAACATCTACCTTATAACCGCAGGCAATCAATTAAAAAAATACAATTCAAATGCCGATTCTATTGCCGTATTCAACGATGTAAAAAAATATGGCAATCCTTCTCAGGTGGATGTGAGTAATCCATTAAAAATATTGTTGTACTATAAAAACTTTTCAACAGTAGTAATGCTCGACCGGTTACTGAGCTTACGCAATAGCATCAATTTTAGGCAACAACAAATTTTTTCAGTTAAAGCTATAGCTACCAGTTACGATAATAATATTTGGTTGTTTGATGAGCAGGATTTTAAACTGAAGAAAATTAATGAGGACGGTAAACTGTTACAGGAAAGTACCGATTGGCGTATGCTAATGAATGAGGTGCCTTTGCCACAAACTATTATTGATCACAACAATTTTGTGTACATCTACGACGAAGAGAAAGGCTTTTATATTTTTGATTATTATGGCACCTTTAAAAATAATCTTCCTTTTACAGGGTGGAAAAATATATCAGTTTCGCATGGACGCATCAGCGGTGTTAAGGAAAATAAGCTTCATATTTATATTCTTCAATCTTTAAGCGAAAGAATTTATACACTGCCGTCATTGTTTAAGAATTATATTTCGGTAAAAGCAGTTAATGGTAAACTATACCTGCTAAAAAATGATGGACTGGAAATTTATTCCATTTTATAATATGTAATTTTACCACATGGAATTTTTAGACCGAATAGTATTAGATAATTCTGTAAGAGATATTTTAACGGTTGCCACAGTAATTGCAATTGTATTGCTGTTTAAAAAAATACTTTCGAGGTATATATCCTCCGGACTTTTTTTTGTGATACATAATTTTTGGAAAACTGTAGAGCGCAAGCAGTTTGTAGAGTTGATTTTTAAACCCATGGGATGGTTCGTAAGTATTACAGTAGCATTAATTGCATTGAACCGGTTAAACTATCCTTCTGTATTAGATTTTAAAATTTTAAAACTTCCCTTTAATATTATCCTCGATAAAATTGGCATCGGCATTTGGATATTGAGCTTTATAAAACTGGTATTAAGTGTGGTAAGTTTTATTGCTTATGTTTTGGGTAAAAAAGCTTTAAATACACCTGATAAGTCCGACGATCAATTAGTGCCCTTTTTTAGAGAATTTTTTAAAGTAATTATTTGGATTTTGGGAGCATTGCTTATTTTAAAAGCAGTATTCAATCAAAATATAGGCTACATTTTAACCAGCCTAAGTATTGTGGGTGCTGCATTGGCACTATCCGCAAGAGAAAGTCTTGAAAATTTAATTGCATCATTTATCATCTTTTTTGACAAACCTTTTTTTGTAGGCGATACTTTAAAAGTGAATAATGTAACCGGTACTGTAGAAAGAATAGGCCTTAGAAGTACTCGAATAAGAACAGCAGATAAAACCTTAGTTACAGTTCCTAATAAGCAAATGGTGGATAGTGTGGTAGATAATTGGAGCATGCGTACCGGCAGAAGAGCCGAGCTTAGGCTGGAGCTGGATGAAAAAACATCTGCCACCCATCTTTCATCATTTATTGAAATGGCAAGAAACATTTTGGAAGCAAAAAAAACAAACGGTATTGAAAGCTATTCCGTTTTTTTGAGCGATTTCAATAAAAATGGTAGTACCGTTTTTGTTGAATATGTAAGCGCTCCTGTTACATTAGCAGAATTTAATGAACTTAAGCAAATAGTTAATTTGGCATTGATAAATGCTGTAAACAATTCGGCAATTAACCTTGCCGTAAGTAGCAGCAATCTTACTATTGTAAATAATGATAGTGAGGATGTGGGAGTACCCAAAGCAAAACCTATTGTATAGTTACTTGCTTGCAATTGCCAAAGTAGCAATGCTCAATTCTATTCCGGGGATTTTTATTAAAGCCTGGCTACAGGCTTCTAAGGTAGCACCGGTGGTAATAACATCATCTACTAATAATATATTTTTTCCTTCTAATTTTTGTGGGTGAAGNNTTCGAATTACATTTTTTGTATGCACAGGAATACCGATGGAATTTTGAATACCATTGCAAATAATTTCTGCCTGGTTGTAGCCACGCTTAAATTCTTTATCTGCAAATAAGGGCAAGGGAATCAGCATGTCAATATTATTAAACCTACCCGAAGCCAATAAAGCCCTTCCCATAACGGCTCCTAAATATTCGCCGGCTTCTTTATTGCCTTTATATTTTAAAAGATGAATTAAATGCTGCACTAAGTGCCCTTTACTGAAAAAGAACTGGCTACTGGCAGCCAACACATTTACCCTGCCTAAAAATATTTTTTCAATAGGGTTGCCGTTAATTTTTTCAAAACCGGTATGGGGCAATTGATTGGTACATTTTAAACATAAAAAATGTTCATGGGCAATAATATCACTGCCACAGCCTGCACAGTGATGCGGAAAAAGCAAGTGAATGGCATCATTAAAAAAGGAGCGGAGGGTGGACATTAAAAATTCTTTGATATAAATTTAAAATAAATACCTATACACTTCTTCCACTTTACCCAGGGCAATCACTTCTATTCCTGTTTTTAATTTACTCAGCGATTTTGCATTGTATTTACTCACAATTATTTTTTCGAAACCTAATTTTTCTGCTTCGGCTATGCGTTGCTCAATGCGATTCACGGCTCTTATTTCTCCACTTAAACCTACTTCGCCTGCAAAACAAATATGCTGTGGTAAGGGAACATCTTCATAGCTGCTCAATAGTGCACATACAATACCCAGGTCAATTGATGGGTCTTCCACCTTTAACCCACCGGCAATATTTATAAACACATCCTTCATTCCAAATTGAAAGCCGCCTCTTTTTTCCAAAACTGCTAAAAGCAATTGCAAACGGCGAAGGTCGAACCCACTCACCGTACGTTGAGGAGTTCCATAAACACTTTGCGTAACCAGGGCTTGTGTTTCTATTAAAAGCGGGCGCATGCCTTCCAGCGTTGCTGCTATGGCAATGCCACTTAGTGCATCTTCTTTTTGTGTAATCAAAATTTCGCTTGGGTTACTTACCGCTCGCATTCCATCGCTGTTCATTTCATATATGCCCAGCTCTGCCGTACTTCCAAAACGATTCTTTATGGTTCGCAGAATGCGATAGGCATAATGCCGGTCGCCTTCAAACTGCAAAACCGTATCTACCATGTGTTCTAAAATTTTTGGCCCGGCAATATTTCCATCTTTGGTGATATGCCCAATTAAAAAAACGGGTGTATTGGTTTCTTTTGCATATCGCTGCAACTCGGCAGCACACTCTCTTATTTGGCTAATGCTTCCCGGCGATGATTCAATAAATGGCGACTGTAAAGTTTGAATAGAATCTACAATCACCAACTC
>DEHT01000055.1:78850-116659 GCA_002352045.1 Chitinophagaceae bacterium UBA2793
GCTACCAATACAATACTGCCTGCTACAATTCCACCACCCAACACTCTGTTTAATTCTGTATCGGTAGTTACCATTCTTTTTTCTTCGGCACTACTTACATCATTAATGGAAACCGTTTTTAATTTTTTGCCATCACTATAGTTATCCCAATTTTCTTTAGAGGTTAATTTATCGTTCCCCTTAACAACAACTTCTTCAACAAAACTATTCCACTGATTGCACGATGGACATTTACCCAACCATTTTGCACTTTCGTATCCGCAACTTTGACAAAAAAACGCCGACTTTGTTTTACTCATGCAGTAAAAGTAATTGTGATAATTAAAAAGTAAAAATTAAAATGAAGCGATGGGTTGATGTTTTCTATTTTCAATTTTTAAAAATGATTAGAATGCTTTCTAAAAAAAATGAATTGAAAAAAGCAAACAAAAAAAGGAACTAAATCAAATGATAAAAAAGTAAAAGGGTCAGCATTGCTGCTAACCCTTTGTACTTACTAACCCATTAAATTCTATTGCTAAATTAGAGTTTTAAGCGGCAAAAAAAAATTTTATTTTTAAAATGTTGATAAAACTAAACCTACCAACAGTATGGTTTAAGAATGCTTGTATGGCTTGCTAAATAGTTGATATGCAATAAATTAAATAAATTTTCTTACAGTTTTTGCTCCCCGTTTTTCTAAAGAATTAAAAAAATAATCAAAATATAATTTGGTTTATAAAATAAACTACTCTATGTTTACAATAAATTTAAGAATATGAAAGTTTTGCTATTGATAGCATTATTTCCTTTAACAATTACAACATTAGCCCAGCAAAAAATTGAGGGTAAGGTAGTGGATCAAAAGGGCCGGGCGCTACCCGGTGTAAGTATAGCTATTAAGGATTCTTACGATGGAGCCACCAGCGATTCCTTAGGAAATTTCAGTTTTAATAGCACAGAAAAGGGTAAGGTTTTAGTGGAGGCAACTTATACCGGTTATTCATCATATAATAAAATGGTTGAATTAGATGGGAAGGATTTAAAACTTGATATATCATTAAAAGAATTAATAACAGAGTTGAAAGCGGTGGTAATTACCGCCGGGTCCTTTGAAGCCGGAGATAAAAAGAAAACCACGGTTTTAAGTTCGCTTGATATTGTTACCACGGCGAGTGCCGAAGGCGATATTACCGGGGCGCTAAAAACTTTGCCCGGCACACAGCAGGTTGGCGAAACGGGTGGTTTGTTTGTAAGAGGAGGCGCAGCCACGGAAGCCAAAATTTACATTGATGGCAACTTGGTAAACAATTTCTTTTATAGTAGCCTGCCGGGCATTGCAAGTAGGGGAAGGTTTAACCCGTTTTTATTTAAGGGAACGGTTTTTAGCAGTGGTGGTTACTCGGCATTATATGGCCAGGCATTGTCGAGTGCTTTAATTTTAGAGTCAACCGATTTGCCCGAAAGAACGGAGGCCAACCTAAGTATAAATGTAATTGGCGTTGGCGGTGGATTGCAAAAACTGGCTAAAGATAAAAAGTCGTCCTGGGGAGCTACTTATAACTTTTCTCATTTAGGCCCGGCGTTTGCAATTATAAAACAAAGGCAGGATTATTTTAAAGTGCCTGTTTTTCATGAAGGCGATTTCAATTTTAGAAAACGTTTGCCTAAAGGCGGTATGCTAAAATATTTTGGATATTGGAGTGTAGGAAAACTGGGTTATAGGGTGAATGATATTGATTCGAATAGTTTAAAAAACTCATTAAAGCTCGATAATTTCAATACCTATCAAAATATAAACTGGAAAGGAAACCTGGGTAAGGGTTGGAAGTTTATTTCGGGCATTAGTTTTAGCACCGATAAGCAGGACATTGATAACGAATTGCAAGATGCTAATAATAATAAACTGATTTTTCAAAACCCACAGGGCTATGCTTATAAAAACTACAATCTCACTACTAAAAGTTATTATGCACAAGCTCGCCTTGTGATTGAAAAAAAATTGTGGGGTTTAAGTATGCTACGCTTTGGGTCGGATTATTTTCATAGCAATGAAAAATCTTTTTATACTTTATACGACAGCAGCCAATACAATAGAACTTTAAAAGAAAACTTATTTGCCAGTTTTGCCGAAACCGATTTTTACCTAAGCAATGCATTGGCTGTAAAGCTTGGAACAAGGCTTGAACATTCGCAAATAATGGATAAATGGAATATAGCTCCAAGAGTTTCGCTGGCGTATAAAGTAGGGAAAAACAGCCAGGCATCTTTAGCTTATGGAATGTTTTATCAAAACCCTGAAAGCCAGTTGCAACCCGCAGTAAACGGAATTGGGTTTGCAAAAGCTTCTCATTACATTTTACAATACCAAAAAATTACATCCTTACAAACATTTCGTTCAGAGATATTTTACAAAAATTACGACCACTTATATAAAACCGATGCAAGCAATCCCGGCCAGCAAGTAGCGGTAAATAATAATGGACATGGATATGCAAAGGGTATTGAGTTTTTTTGGAGAGATAAAAAAACCATTAAAAATATGGACTATTGGATTTCCTATTCTTTCCTCGATACAAAAAGAGATTACTTAAACTTTCCGCAAACGATGGAGCCCAATTTTGTAGCAAAACATACGGCTTCGTTGGTGGTAAAAAAGTTTGTAACCAAATTGAAAATGAATATAAATGCCAGTTATAATTTTGCAACAGGCCGTCCTTATTATCAACTCAAATATGATAATTCTCAAAACAAATATATAGTGGGAGATGCCGGAAGAACCATTCCTTATAACAACCTTGGGTTTAGTGTAAACTATCTTCCCTCTATAGGAAAAAAAGATGCAAAGTCGTTTTCGGTATGGGTTTTATCCATTAGTAATTTACTGGGGCAGGAGCAAATATTTAATTATAACTATGGAATGATAAATGGAACAAAACAAGCCATTAGGCCTACGTCTAAAAGATTTGTTTATATAGGATGGTTTATCAGCTTTGGAATAGATCAAACCGAAAATGTAATCAACAATAATCTTTAATCAATTAATCATCACACTTTAAATTACATTATTATGAAACGTTTATTAGTAATAGCATCTTTACTTATTTGCACATTTGCTGTAAATGCGCAGTCAGAAAAATTTATAACAGCCATGAAAGAAAATATTGCAGCAATTACACCGGCTTTCCAAAAACCGGATGATCTGTTAGCCCTGGCTAATAAATTTGAAAGAATTGCTACGGCTGAAAAAAATCAATGGTTGCCTTATTATTATGCCGCCTATTGCCAGGTAAATTATGCTTTTATGAATGCTGATAAATCAAAGTCTGATGCATTAGCCGATAAGGCCACCGCTTTAATTAAGCAGGCAGATGCGCTTGAAGCAAACAATTCGGAAATAAGCTGTATTAAAAGTATGATTGCAACCGTGCATTTAACCGTTGACCCCATGAACCGGTATATGGAATACGGCCCTGAAAGTGAGAAAAATCTTCAGGCCGCTTTAAAACAAGATCCTACCAATCCGAGGCCGGAAATGCTGATTGGGCAAGGGTTGAAATTTACGCCAGAGCAATTTGGGGGCGGTTGCGGTACAGCGTTAGAAAAATTAGAAGCCGCTAAAACTAAATTTGAATCTTTTAAGCCGGTTACCGAACTTCATCCCAATTGGGGTAAAGAATACAATCAACAGTTAATAGATGATTGTAAAAAGTAACTTAGGTACAACACCCATTTATACACTTATTTAGGCATTTTTAATATGGAGAAAAAAGAACTCACCCAACAGCAAAGTCTTGCTTTGATAAATACCATGATTCATAAAGCAAGGGAGAGTTACGGCGATACCGGCAGAGATTCCATTATGTGGGGCGTAGTTATCACTATTTGTTCGCTGGTAAAGTTTTGCGAAATTCAATTTGGCTTTAAGCTTCCATTTGATATTTACCTGCTAACAATTGTAGCCGCCATATTTCAGGTAGTAATGGCCATTAAAGATGGTAAAAAGTCAAAAGTAAAAAAATATGATGATGCTTTTTTAAGCCCTGCATGGATTGGATTTGGCGTTTGCATTGGATTACTCATCCACATCATTAATCTTTTGTACATAAATTATATGCCTATGTACAACGAGTATGTTAATGTTACAGGACATAAACCTGCTTTCAATTTAGGTGAATACATTACTCCATTATTTTTAATGCTATATGGGTTGCCCACTTTTATTACCGGTATGGGTTGCAATTTTAAACCCATGTTAATTGGTAGTATTATTTGTTGGCTTTGCTGCATAATAACGGTTTACACAAACTATAAGGCCGATTTATTGCTTACCGCTTTATCGGCAATAGTAGCATGGTTTATACCTGGTTTATGGATGCTTAGTACTTATAAAAAACACAAAAAATCACAAGAGGTATTGAATGTTTAAGGCACTGGATCCCATATTACACTCGCAACTTAGGCTTGCTGTAGTAAGCTTACTTATTAGTGTAAAAGAAGCTGAGTTTACTTATTTAAAAGAAAAAACGGGAGCTACTGCCGGCAACCTGAGTGTTCAATTGGGTAAACTAAAAGATGCCGGCTATATTGATATTCATAAACAGTTTAAAGATAATTATCCGCTTACACTTTGTAAAATCACCAAAAAAGGAGTAGATGCTTTTGAACAATATGTAAAAGCATTGCAAACATATATGAAGCCGGACGCAACAGAGTAAAAGTTATTTGTAAGCAGATAAATATTTTAATAAATTAAAAACTGGGCTTATAAGTATAGCTTTTCAAAGCAGAAATAGTTTCTTTAAAAAAAGCGGATTTAATATCCGCTTTTTTTAAATTAATTTTCATCCATTGCAATTTTCTCATCCACTGCATTTCTTAAAACCGCAGCACTCATTTTCTTAAGTGGATTTTTAAACTGCTCTTTATTTTCTTTTCGGTTGTAGATAATTTCGAGGCAGGTAAAAATGGCTTGTCTAAAAGACGATTCGTCGGCAATGCCCTTGCCGGCAATGTCAAAAGCCACACCATGGTCGGGAGAAGTTCTCACTGCATTCAAACCCGCTGTAAAATTTACGCCTTCTCCCAATGCCAGCGATTTAAAAGGAATTAACCCCTGGTCGTGGTACATGGCGAGAACGGCATCAAATTTTTCGTATTGGCCACGGGCAAAAAATGCATCGGCACTGTATGGGCCAAAGCAAAAAACATCTTTGTTTTGTTTGGCTTCTTTTATAGCAGGTTTAATAATTTCTTCTTCTTCTTTACCAAGCAGCCCTTCATCGCCTGCGTGAGGGTTGAGGCTTAGCACAGCAATTTTTGGTTTGCTGATAGCAAAATCTTTTTTCAACGATTGGTTCATTACTTGCAGTTTGCTTACTATGGCATCTTTGGTAATAAACTGGGCTACTTCTTTCAATGGTACATGCTCTGTTAATAAAGCAATACGCATATTTTCGGCAACCATAAACATGGCAACATCTTTTACAGCAAACAATTCTTTAAAGTAAGGGGTATGCCCTGCATGAGAAAATTGCTCCGATTGTATATTTTTTTTGTGAATAGGAGCCGTAACAAGGCCGTCCAATTTGCCAGCCTTTAATGCTTCGGATGCAACTATTAAACTTTCAATAGCATACTTTCCTGCTTCGTTTGTTAATTGACCGGGAGTAATATTCACATCTTCCTCCCAGCAATTGTAAATGTTTACCTGCTTTGAATTTATTTTGCTAGAATCTTTTATAGCCGAAAAACTGAAATTGTAATCGCTTAAACCTTTTCTATAAAAATTAATAACCTTATTGTTGGCAAAAATTACCGGTGTAAAAAAATCGAGTAGCCGGGTATCCGATAATGTTTTAATAATAATTTCCGGGCCAATTCCATTGAGGTCGCCACAGCTTATACCTATTAAAGCCTTATTGTCGGGTAAATGACTCATATATTTTATTTGTAAGAATTGTAAAATTACGGCATTCGTTTGTAAAGTGCAGAGATGCATATTAAATACATTTTTTTCATTGTGGGCAATACAACACCCATAAAATCGTTGTACTCAGCAGTTGCTCTTAAACCAGTAATTAAATGCTTTATTTTGTAGGAAATATTTATTGGTTTATGAAATGGAGTGTAGTTTCAAAAATTATTTGTTGTATGGCGGTTTTGCAAATGGCAAATAATGTTTGGGGCCAGCAGCCGATAGATTCGCTCTTTAAAAAGGAGGATGCTTTAAAAGTAACCGTAAAACAACCATTTTCGTTTGGAGCATATTCGCAAGGGAATGCAGGTGGCGAGGTAGAAATTTTACCGGATGGAAGCCGAAAGCTGAGTGGTAGTTTGCTCCCGTTAAACTTTGGCTCTACTTATAGTCAGCTTGTACTGGAGGTAGAAGCGCCAAAAGGATCTATTGTTTCTTTTTATAGCAATGGAAACAATATGCTTACCGGTAGCAATGGGGGAAGAATGCTACTAAAAATTGGCAACAGCATTCCGCAAACACCGTTTTACATTGCAAAAGAACTACCGGAAAAAACAATGGTTAATATTGGTGCAACACTTTATGTTGGCAATGCAACAACAACTCCTGCAGGAGCATACAGTGGTAACATCTTTATTTCGTTTATGATTGAGTAAGTAAGAAGAGAATAATTTGTCCTAATATCCAATAAATCCAAAAAGGTGAAATACCAAAACCCCTTCTTGTGTAGTGCCAAAAGAAGGGTTTATAAATACTGCCTTTGTGTATTAATTTTCTTGAGTGCTTTATTCCATGGGAAAGCCTACGCCCAGGATGATGAAGCATACGAAGAAATAATTATTACCTTAAACAGCCGCATTGTGGGTAATGCGGAAATACCTGCTATTATTTATAATAACAATGCTTATTTGCCCATCAAAGACTTTTTTGATTTCTTAAAAATTAAAAATGAATTTTCCAGTGGCAACGATTCAATCTCCGGCTTTTTATTGAACAGTTTAGATTCTTATAGCATCAATAGAATTGCCAATACAATCTTATATAAAGACAGTTTGGTAAAACTACAAGCAAACGATTTGTTTTATTTAAACAATGAATTTTACTTAAAGGCCAATTACTTTGGTAGTATTTTTAAAATGGATTGTAAGTTTAACTTCAGGAGTTTATCGGTAAATTTTGATACGAAAATTGAACTTCCTTCAATTCGGCTCCAAAAGCAGGAAGAAATGCGCAAGAATATCGCCAACCTTAAAGGCGAAACAAAGGCCGATACCATCATTCAAAGAGAGTTTTCTTTGTTTAAATTGGGGGTTTTGGATTGGGATTTGGCTGCTTCGCAATCAAAAGGTATCAATAATGCAATGGTTAAATTGGGGTTTGGCGGAATGCTGGCAGGGGGCGAAATGCAAGTGTATTTAAACTATAATCAACGCCAGGAATTTAAAATGGCGTATCAAAATTTTTTTTGGCGATATGTAAACAACGAATGGAAAACAGTAAAGCAAATAATAGCGGGCAGGGTGCAACCGGCAAATGCATTTTCGCTTTATAAACCCTTGCTTGGTTTACAACTTAGCAATTCGCCCACTACACACAAAAAAGCATTTGGCAAATATTTGGTTAGCAATACCACCGAGCCCGGCTGGATTGTGGAGCTTTATGTAAACGATGTTTTAATAGATTATACCCGGGCCGATGCTACAGGC
The DNA here is from genome assembly GCA_002352045.1 of Chitinophagaceae bacterium UBA2793. GTDB lineage: Bacteria > Bacteroidota > Bacteroidia > Chitinophagales > Chitinophagaceae > Ferruginibacter. The sequence continues at coordinate 86,513 of DEHT01000055.1, forward strand.
TTATTTTCATTTGAAGTACCATTGGTATATGGTAATAGCAATATTAAATACAGGTACTATGGCCCCTGGGGCGAAGAAAAATTTAGCGAACAACAGTTAACCATTCCCTTTACATTTTTGCCACAAAAAAAATTCGAATACAATCTTACTGCCGGAAAGTTACAAGACGAAACCAATGCAATGTTTTCAAGATTGCAATTGAATTATGGATTGAGCAACAAAATTACCATTGGTGCAGGTTCCGAGTATAACACAATTGCCGAAGGTAAAACCAATATGCCTTTTGTAAATGCTTCGGCTCGTTTAGGAAATAATGCAATCCTGTTTGGCGAATATGTACCCGGTGTACTGTCAAAAGCAAACATTAATTATCGTTTAAAATCATCTATACAAGTGGATGTAGATTTTGCAAAGTATCAGCCCGGCCAACAAATAATTTTTACCAATGCAAGGCAAACCACCAAACTCAGTGTATCTGCACCCATAAGACATAAGTTTTTTAATGGTTTTGGAAGGTTGTTGATAAACAATTCTGTATTGCCCAAAGGAAAAATAAATAATACAGAGTTTTTAATAGGAGGCAGCTATCGTAAGTTGAGTGCAAACTTTTCAGTATTGCGTATTACAAATAACACTGCCAGTACATTTATTAAAGGCTCTTTTAATATTCAGTTGCCTAAAGGAATACGATTGAGTCCACAGTTGCAATACCAAACCGAGCAAAAGCGAATTGCCGTATGGAAAGTAGATGCCGAAAAAAGAATATTTAGATCATGTGTTGTAAACCTGGGTTACGAAAACAATAAGCTTATTGGGGTTAAAGGTTTTAGCTTAGGCATTAGACAAATATTTTCTTTTGCTCAAACCACTATTACCGCCAGGCAGTTAAACAGTAAACAAATAACCTTTACTCAGAATGCTAACGGCGGCATCTTATTTAATAAAGAATTAAGAAACGCCGAAGCAAGAGCACAAAAGCATGTAGGCAGAGGTGGATTGCTAATTGTTCCTTTTTTAGATTACAACAATAACGGTAAAAAAGAAAAGACCGAGCCAATGGTAAAAGGATTACTTGTAAATGTAAAGGGTGCACAGGTAGTCAATAATTTTAATGAGCCCATCATAAAAATTTCGGGCATGGAAGCCTATGCAAAGTACTACCTGACAATTGACGATAAAAATTTTGAAAATCCTGCATGGCAAATAAAAAATAAAGTTTACTCATTAATGGCACAGCCCAATATATTCAGGCGCATAGAAGTGCCTGTATTAATTGCAGGTGAGGTAAACGGGTATGTTTATTTACAAAGTAGCAGGGGAAAAGAAGGATTGGCCAGGGTGAGAGTGCATATATACAATGACAGGGATGAATTTGTAACAAAAATATTAACTGAAGCAGACGGGTATTTTTCCTACCTGGGTTTATCGGCAGGAAAATATTATGCAGTGGCTGACCCCGCTCAGTTAGAAAAAATTAAAATGAAATCAGAAGGAAAAAAAGCATCATTTGTTATTGAACAATCAACCGAAGGCGATATTGTTGACAATGTTGAAATTTTTCTTAAAGATATTGGCGAGTAAAGTACTACTACTTACAATAACTGTAGTAAAACTTCGTTAGTAATAGTGAAATCTCAACCCATATTTAAAACAAAAAAAATTCAAAACCAGAAAAATGAACAAAATGAAAAAAATTTTCTTAGCTGCTTTAGTATGTTCTTCTGCTGCTACTAGTGCAAGCGCACAGGCTCTTGCCACTGCAACAGCCACTGCAACTATCATTACTCCTATTAGTATTGCAAAAACTGCTGATATGAATTTTGGTAACCTTGCGGTAAGTGCATTGGCAGGTGGTACTGTTACCTTAGAAGCTTCTGCTGCTGCAACACGTACAGCCAGTTTGGGTGGTGGTGTTTCTTTGCCTTCTACTACCGGAACAGTTTCTGCTGCTCAGTTTGATGTAACCGGTACGGCCAATTTCACTTACGATATTGGTTTGCCTTTAAGTGCTACACTTACTTCCGGTGCTAATGCAATGACAATTGAAAACTTTGTTACTAGTCTTGCTACTGTTGGTAACCCGGCAGGTACTGCAGGTACTTTAGATGGCTCAGGTCAGCAATCTTTTTACGTAGGTGCCGATTTATTAGTAGATGCAGCTCAGGCTCCCGGTGTTTATGTTACAGGAACTCCTTTCTTTGTTTCTGTAAACTACAACTAATTGTAAACTTTTAAAAAAGGGGCTGTAATCTTGGGTTGATGCAGCCCCTTTCTTTTTTTCTGATTCTATTTGCTTTATTTTGCCATATAAAGGCCCCTAATGCCTTCGTTATTTTTTACTTACCATGAATAATTTTTTTACAAGGATAATTACTTTATTATTCCTATTGCATATTTCATTTTTTGCAGTAGCTCAGGGCGACTTATTAATAGCGCCTAAAAGAATTGTATTTGATGGATCAAAAAGAGTAGAAGAAATTAACCTTGCCAATATTGGAAAAGATACTGCAACCTATACCATTTCGTTTATGCAATATCGTATGGACGAAAACGGAAAATTTGAACCTGTTTCCGACCAGGATAGTACATTGAAATTTGCACATAAAAACTTACGTTTTTTCCCCAGAACCGTTACATTGGCTCCTAAGGAAGCCCAATCGGTAAAAGTGCAGGTTATTAAAACAAACGAATTAACTACGGGCGAATATAGGTCGCACTTGTATTTTAGAGCAGTACCCAATAAAAATGATTTAGGCGATGAGGCTCCTGAACCAACACAGGATTCAGGCTTTTCAATTAAGCTAACCCCGGTATTTGGAATTTCCATTCCCGTTATTATAAGGGTGGGCGAAACATATTCTACATCACATTTTTCAAATGCTAAGTTTGAGTTCATACAACAAACTCATCCGGCATTGAGCATAACACTTAACCGTACCGGCAATATTTCAGCTTATGGTGATATAGCAGTGAACTATATTGGTGCAAACAAAAAGGCAATTCCCGTTTGCTTTATGAAGGGCCTTGCTGTGTACGTTCCCAACAGTAAGAGAATCCTCCAATTACCCCTTGTGCAAAAAGAAGGGGTTGATTATAAATCTGGAAAACTTCAGGTAGTTTATACAGATCAATCTCCTAAAGCCGCTGTCATTTGCCAGTCGGAAATCATCCTATAATCATGTTTTTTGTTGATAATCAATCAATTTTGATTTTAAAAAATACTTAGTACATATACAATATTAAGGGTTGGATACCGTTATAGTTATACCTAAACTATCCAATTTTCAATGAAAAAGTATTACTTAACCCTATTGGTGTTTATTGCAGCTTGTTTGCAAACTAATGCTCAAATAACTCCTTACCAGCAAATGCAGGACAGAGAAGTTCAACATTCTCAAGCCCTTTTTTCAAGAGAAGAAAATCAAACAGAAGCTACCAACGGACTTGATTACGATTTAAAATATTACAGGCTGGCTCTCCGTTTAAATCCCGATACTTCCATTTCTACCGGTAAATATGTATGGGGTAACATTACCACTTATTTTACAACCGGTATCAGCAATTTCAACAGAATAAATTTTGATTTTGCCAGTGCTTTGGTTTGCGATTCAGTTTACTATCACGGGGTAAAATTGGCGCCGGCTAATATTTTAGAAATAGGCGATACGCTTCGCATTACCATTCCAACCATTGCTAATGTGAACACCCTCGATTCTATTCATGTATTTTATAAAGGAACACCTCCACAAGTACCAGGATGGACTACTACCGGGTTTGTAAGAAGTACTCATAATCCTTCCGGTAGCTATATTTATACGCTTTCTGAACCATATAGTGCTCATACCTGGTGGCCTTGCAAATCAATGATTGCAAGCGATAAAGCCGACTCGGTAGATTTTTATATTAGCACTCCTTCTGCCTTTAGGGTAGCCGCAAATGGTAAACGCATTAGTGAAACTACCGGCGGAGGTCAAAGGCTTACCTACTGGAAGCATCGCTATCCTATTTCAACATACCAAATAGCTTTAGGAGTTGCCAATTATGTACAATATCCTGCTTCGCCTACCATTGTTAATATTGGTGGTACCAATATGGATTTATACAATTTACTATGGAATGGTACCAATACCGCTAATGCACAAACTGCCTTAAACCGTACCGCCGATATGCTTACAGTAATGAGCAACCGCTTTTCGGATTATCCGTTTAAAAACGAAAAATACGGGCATTATACATTTGGTTTTGGAGGCGGTATGGAGCATAATACTTTTAGTGGTATGGGCACCACCACTTACGATGCTACAAATGATTGGAGCGTAATTGCACACGAATTAGGGCATCAATGGTTTGGCGCCGCCGTTACTTGCGGAAGCTGGAGAGATATATGGGTGAACGAAGGTTTTGCAAGATATAGTGAAGTGGTTTACCTGGAAGGAAAAGCAAACGGAAACGGTATAACTACTACACCTACTGCACATAGGGCTTCTTTTAAATCCAATGCCCGCACTGCAAAAGCAAAATCAATTTACCAGGCCGATACCAGCTCAATGGGGGCCATTTTTAGCCCTTCGGTTTATATTTACGAAAGAGGCGCCATGTTTATTAGTATGCTTAGAAAAACCCTGGGCGATAGCAAATTCTTCCAGGCATTGCAAAACTATCAAACAGATCCTACGCTGCAATATAAAAATGCATTTACCGATGATGTAAAGCGCCACATGGAAGCAGTAACCGGGTTAGACCTTTCTGAAATGTTTAGCGATTGGGTGTACAATATTGGCCATCCTCAGTATGCTACTGCCACTTGGAATAATATTGGCAACCAGGTAATTTTAAGATTGGTTCAAACACCTACTTCGGGTTCTACTAACATTCATTTTGATGTACCCTTAGTGATTCGCTTTAGCCGCATATCTCCGGCTCAGGATACTACCGTAGTAATTTTTGACAGGGGTGGTACTTTATATACTGTAAACAATGGTGTGTTTACAACCATTGGCGCAGGCAATATGATTCAAGTTGGACTACCATTTGTGCCCAGTGCTTCGGGTATTGCTTTTGACCCCGAGTCGGAAGTGCTGGTAGATGCTACTTTCACCAGGGATGCAGGCTTAACCTTATTGGCAACTAAGTTGCTGGAATTTACAGCAGTTAAAAATAATAACAACGCTAAGCTCTCTTGGAAACTCGATCAGTCAACAGATTATAATTCATTTGATGTGGAGCGCAGCTTTGATGGTACCAACTTTACCAAAATTGCCACCCAAAATAAAAATCAGTTTTCTAACGGTACTATTCAGTTTAATCACACCGATTTTAATATGCCCTCGGGTATTATTTACTATCGTATAAGAGTAAACGAATTAAACGGATCTTCATTCTACAGTAAGGTAGCTGCCATCAACAACAAGAGCACCGAAGTATTTGAAGTAAATCCAAATCCTGCAACAGATCATTTCTTTATCAGTCATGGTTCTTCAAAAACGATAGTAGCCAATTTAAGAATATTGAATGCCGCCGGTAAAACGGTAAAAGTATTAAACAAACAAACTATTCTGCCTGCCAGTAAATTAAGAATAAGTGTTCAGGATTTGCCTGCAGGAATATATTATGTAGAAGTTGAAGGCGAGCAATATTTTAAAATGACCAAAAAATTAATGATTGCAAAATAAAAAATAACTGATACCCTAACTAAACCAGTAAAATCCTGTTTATGAAAAAGAGATTTTTAAACCGAAGGTTTATAAGCTTTGTAATAATTTGTTTGTGTGTAGTATTACACACAAACAATGCTTTAGCCCAACCGGCTACTATTACCATACCTGTTGGTATTGGTAGCCCTTGTAACAATTCTTCCAGAGATTCGGTAAAGTATTACAATTACAACGATGTAACCAATGTGCTTAGCCATAGGTGGAACTGTCTTCCAAACCTTGCTGCTCCCGGCTTTTCGGATAACTTGTCAACCATACAGTTTAATCCTTATGATGGTTATTTGTATTATGGAAGAATAATGCCTGCATCCGGGCAATACACCACTCATATATACAGGTGGCTCCCAACAACCTGCCCCAATGGAGCACCATTACCATCTTACCAGGTATTCCAAAACCAATTAGTAGTTGGTATTGAATTTGATCCTGCAACAGGCCTGGGGTATCAAATTAACTTTATTGATACTACGGGTGTGCCGGCTATTAATTATGATGCTGCCAATGTGGTAGGGCAATATATTTCGGCCGCTATAGTTAATGGCCGCCCGGCTTCGGTACAATACGATGCCTCTAACGGCGACTTACACTTTAGCCATGCCAATGATGTGCAAGGCGTAAGTTGGGGTAATCCAATAAATGTTGCCACTGCTAATAACGTAGGGCAATATGCTTCTTTGGCAGTAGTGAACGGATTTCCTGCAGTGTCCTATTATGATGCTACCAACGGCGACCTGGTTTATGTAAGAGCTACCAATGCCAATGGTACTGCATGGGGAACCCCAATTGTTGTAGATGCCGGCGGAAATGTTGGTCAACACACCAGCCTGGTAGTGGTTAATGGCAACCCAGCAATTGCATACTATGATGTAACCAATGGCGATTTAAAATATGCAAGAGCCACTAATGCTAACGGTACCGCATGGGCGGCTCCGCAAACACTTGATGCTACCGGAAACGTTGGTAGTTTTGTAAGCATGGCTGTGGTAAATGGCAACCCCGCTATTTCTTACCACGATGATACCAACGACGATTTGAAATATATAAGAGCTACTAATGCTAATGGTACGGCATGGGCTGCTGCGCAAATTGTAAGTGCTGCAGGCAATGTGGGGCAATACTCATCATTACTGGTAGTAAATGGTAATCCCGCTATTTCCTTTTACGATGTTGGTAATGGCGATTTAGAATATGTAAGAGCATCGGATGCAAATGGAACAGCATGGCCAGCAGCAACAGCCATTGTTACAGGAGGAAATATCGGTCAATTTACATCAATGGCAATAGTTAATGGTAACCCTGCCATTTCTTACTTTGATGTTACTAATTTCGATTTAAAATATATAAGAGCAACAGATGCCAATGGTACGGCCTGGGCTGCACAGGAAACCCCTGAAGCAACCGGTGTTAAAGGGCAGTATTCTAATTTAATAATTGCTGCCGGCAATCCGGCCATTGCTTACTACGATGGTAGCGCTACAGCCGCAAGATTTATTCGGGCATACGATAACAATGGCGACACCTGGTTTACCAATTCTGGTGTTTATAATATGGAATTGCAACAGGTAGATTTTGCAACCAATACTTTAGGTCCATCCCTTCCAATAAATTTTGGCCCAAGATATATTTACCGTCAAAGTGGCGATGTGGTAATGACCCCAAGTAGACAAATGCTGGCTGCTTTCGATAATAAATATTTTACTTTAAACTGGCAGGATTATAATAGTAGTCCATTAGTAGCAACTTATATTGATACGCTTCAATTAGGTGCCGGTAATAACCTGGTGGGGCTTGCATTTGCAAGCGGTAAATTGGTAGGTAGTGTAAGATCTTCATCTATTTGTAATAGCTTTCACCGTGAAATAGAAATACTAACCGGTGCTTTATCTCCAGTAACAGCTACAGATAATTTTACCTCGGCCGATATGACCAATATTCCTACGGGTGTTGGAATGGCCAAAAGATTAGTGAATGCCACTTCGGTATCTGCAGGTACTTATGATATTGTTTATGAACTGGTCATTCGAAATTTTGGCGGTACTCCCGTATCCAATGTACAGGTGTACGATACGCTCAATAACATTAATGGCTTTGCCAATAACATTAGTGCATCAATAACTTCATTTAGTGCACCACCGGGTTTTAATCCTAATCCTTCTTTTGATGGTAAAACAGCGGGTAATTTTAATTTACTGGTACCCGGTGGAACGCTTTCAAATATACCCGGGCAAAATACTATTACCATTCAAATTACCTGTAGGGTTTCGGGTATTAATCCGGGTATTGTTTACAACAACTCCGCTTCGGTATATGCAACCAATATTTTTGGCGAACCGCTCAGAGACCAGTCAACCAATGGCAGCCAGCCCGATTTAAATGGTAATGATAAGCCAGATGATCCGGGCGAAAACCAACCTACTCCGTTCTTAATTACGGTTGCAGCAATCACCCCACCTTGCGCTACTTTAACCAATATTTTATATACACAAAATTTTGGAGCAGGTACCGGATTGACCAGTGCATTCCCTGCCCCGGTAGTAGCCCCCGGTGTTGGACTACCAACAGGTACAAGTGGGTATCCCGGAAGTGTAATACAACCTCTTCCCTTAGACAGATACACCCTAACCAATAATGCAAATAATGCCAATCTTGCACATTTCTTAAGTATGACAGACCATACCGGAAATGCTAACGGACGTATGTTGGTAGTAAATGCCGATGCTTCTGATAGGGTTTTTTATCGGGCAACCTTTGCTTATTCAACCTGCGCCAATTCGCAATACTCTCTTTCGTTTTATGCAGCATTCCCGGGCAATGCAGCTTATCAAACCATTTGTAATGCATTTGGAGGCTTTCAATATCCAAGAATAAAAATGAGGATAAGGGATGCTATTTCAGGTTTAATAATTACTGAAACCAGTACAGCGTTTATTACTAATACAAGCTGGCAACAATACGGTCTAAAATATACCTCTCCTGCATCTTACACCCAGCTAATAATTGAGCTTGTAAATGATGCGCCGGGTGGTTGTGGAAACGATATTTTGATAGATGATATACAATTTGGTAGTTGCGACCCCATGCCTTCTGTTTCCGGTAATGTGCAGGCTGGGTGTATGGGTCAGCCAGCAGTATTTACATCAACCATTGGCGACCCCGGTGCAATTACCGGTGCCACTCAATATCAATGGCAAATTTATAATCCTATTACAAGTACATGGCAAAATATAGCCGGGGCTACCTCATCTACTTATACCATTGCTTCTGTGGCTGCTGCCGATACTGGCAGGTTATACAGGGTATTGGTTGCAGCTCCGGGTAATATTGCAATTCCTAATTGTAGGTTTGCTTCACCGCCAATGCTGTTAACTGGTTATACACTTTCCTCTGCAGCCGCTTCGGCAACAAGAGATAAAAACAATGTTTGTGGCGGCATCCAGGTTTCACTGGGCATTACCGGTGGTTTATTAGGAGGTGCAGCTTCATGGACATGGTACGAAAATGGCTGCGGCTCCGGTACAGCCATTGGAACCGGTGCTACCATTAATGTTACACCTACTGTTAGTACCACCTATTATGTAAGGGCAGAAGGGTTGTGTAACACCACCACATGTGTAGCCGTTCCGGTATTAATTACATGCGATATTGATAAAGACAATGATGGTATTCCAGATTATGTAGAAAGCTATATGCCCGCAGCATGGGCCGATGCTAATGGCAATGGAATTTCCAATGCATTTGATGCAACCTACCCGGGCTTTGTAGATAATAACAACGATCATATCAATGATAATTTCCAGGCAGATGGTGATAGCGATAACGATGGTATTCTAAATTATCTCGATACCAACTTCCCCGGAAGAGTAGATTCAAATGGCGATGGTATAGATGATAGATTTGATATGGATTTGGATGGCATCATCAATATGCTCGACCTGGATAGTGATAACGATGGCATTCCCGATGTGGTGGAAGCCGGTGGTGTAGATGCCAATGGCGATGGTATTATTGACAACTATACCGATACCGATAATGACGGACTCAGCCAAAATGTAGATGGCAATAATACCGGTGCAAGAATTTCCGGTGTAGGTTTAAGTGCATTAGATTTAGATGGAGATGGCCGTGCCAATGCAATAGACAGAGATAGTGATAACGATGGTATTCCCGATGTAGTAGAAGCCGGCGGCCCCGATGCAAACAACAATGCAATTATTGATGGCTTTGTAGATGGCAATGGCGATGGATTGCACGACAGTTATATTTTAGCAACCGGGTTGCTGCGTACAGGAGCCGATGCTAACAACGACGGTAGGGCAGACAGCTATCCAAATAAAAACTTTGATGATGATGGCCGCCCGGATGCTTACGATTTAGATAGCGATAATGATGGTATTGTTGATGTAATTGAAGCCGGCTTTGCCGATGCCAACTATAATGGATTTATTGATGGCGCCATTGGTGCCGATGGTTGGAGCAATGTGGTAAGAGCATTACCTGCCTTAGGCTTACTAAACTCCGATGGCATTGGAAACCCCAATTATAAAGATATTGACAGCGATGGCGATGGTATCCCCGATAATATTGAAGGACAAACTACTTTAGGTTATCGTTTCCCAACAGGGCTGGATAGTGATAATGATGGCCTCGATAATGCCTATGACTTAGCTCCTTTTGCAGCCGTATTTGGTGGTGCAGGTATCATGCTTTCGGATAAGGATATTGATTTAATACCCGATTATATCGACTTGGATTCAGACTCCGATGGTCAGCCAGATATTATTGAAGGCAACGACTTTAATTTGAATGGTATTGGCGACGACCTGGTAACACCTTTAGGCACCGATGCAGATGGCGATGGATTAGACGATCGTTTCGACCTTATTAATGCTGGACCCAATAGATTGAAAGGGACATCTGCCTATATGGGTACCAGTGGAAGTATGAGTGGCGATCCGGTACCTGGTTCCAGAACAATGGTACAAAAACAAGTACCTGCTCAACCCGATAGAGACTGGAGATATGTGGCGGCTGTGCTACCGGTTTATTTGCTCGATTTAGCAGCAACAGAAAATAATAACCTGGTTACACTTAATTGGAAAATTATGACAGGGGTTGCTATTACAAAATTTGAATTGGAACGCAGTACCGATAATAACCACTACGAAAAAATTGCCACTCACACCGAAAATGTTGCAATGGATGTACTCAACAGTTTTACAGGCAACGACAACATAGCCTCTATAACCAAAGAGTTTGTTTATTACAGGGTTAAAGCAATTGCAGTAGATGGCAGATTTAAGTATAGCAATACCGTAATGGTACGTAAAGGCAAAATACTTTCTTCTATAAGCATCTATCCAAACCCTGCAGCGCATAATGCTTCAATAAGTTTTTATGCAGAAAAAGAAGAGTTGGTAACTGTTACCATTAAAGATTATGCCGGTAAATTAGTTTACTCTCAAAAAAGAAAAATTAGCAAGGGTAACAATATATTGCCATTGGCAAATTTGGAAACTTATAGCGATGGTGTATATCATGTTCAGTTATTAGTAAACGAACAATTACATACTTTGAAATTAGTTATTAAGAACTAGTTTTTTATAAACAAAACACAAAGCCTCAATGTTTTTAGCATTGAGGCTTTTTAATATTATCTGTATTGTGCTTTTAAAAAATATCTTTCAATTGCTCCAGGTGAGTAACGGTATAGGTTGATGGTACTGTAGAAACTACATCAATATGGTTTACAAATACCGAATCCATTCCTGCATTGAGTGCGCCTTGTATATCGGCATCAAGATTGTCGCCAATCATTATACTTTCATTCAATAAAGCACCCGCTTTGATAAGTGCATATTCAAATATTTCTTTATTGGGCTTTACGCTGTTACTCGCTTCCGAGGTTACTACTTTATCAAAATATTTATCCAGTCCGCTGTTTTTTAATTTGCTCCACTGAGTTTTTTCAAAACCATTGGTTATTAAATGCAGTTGATAGTTTTTTTGAGAAAGATAATCGAGTGCTTCAAAAGTGTGCGGAAACACTTCTTTTTGAGTAGGCAGTATTTCTAAAAACTGTGCACTTAATCCTTTCGCCAGGGTTTCGTTGGCAATTTTAAAATCTAATAAGGTACGCCACATTCTTTTCCATTTTAAATCATCGGCATTTATAAAACCTTTGTGGTAACGATCCCAAAGTACCTGGTTGTGATAAAGATATTTTTGATAAAAATCATCAAAACTTGCATGTACTTTTTTATTTAGATCAAAATCGGCATAAACCTGGGTTAGGGTAACTTTAGCATTTTTGTCAAAATCCCAAAGGGTATGGTCGAGGTCAAAATAAAGATGCCGGTACTGTTTCATGTAAGCTGGTATAAAATATTTATACTTGCAAAAGTACACTAAACAAATAAGTATGAAATGAGCCATCCCGACAAATGTTGGGACCAATCGAAATGATTGATGGTGAATTCCAGGTGACAAAAATATTTTCCGCCAAAGGCGGATGCACAAAAAATATACACATGAAAAATGCAGTAAAACCAATTGCAATAGTAACCGGAGCCAGTAAAGGAATAGGCCTGGCAATAGCTGCTGCCTTTGTTGCTGAAGGGTATTGCGTAATTATTTGCTCTCGTAATATGCTTCATTTGGAAGAAGCAAAAAATTCTATTATAAACAAGTATCCTTTGGCCGACCTACAACTTTTTGTAGCCAATTTTGAAAACCCGATAGAGGTGCAGGCTTTTGGAAATTTTTGTTTACAGCAAGGTAGCCCTGCAATATTGGTTAACAATGCAGGAATTTATTTACCCGGAAATATACAGGATGAGGCCGAAGGCAATTTGGAACTTATGATGCAATTGAATTTTTTTAGTACTTATCATCTTACCCGCCAATTGTTGCCATCCATGATGGCAAATAAGCAAGGGCATATTTTTAATATAAGTTCTGTTGCAGGATTATCGGCCTATCCCGGAGGTGGAAGTTACAGTATAAGTAAGTTTGCACTTACTGGCTTTAATAAAAATTTACGGTTCGAACTTAAAGATTCCGGCATAAAAGTAACCGGCATTTTCCCCGGAGCAGTAATGACCGATTCGTGGAAAGGATTTGATAATAGCAACAATCGTATTATGGAAGCAGGTGATATTGCTGCAATGGTGATTGCTGCTTCAAAGCTATCGGCACAGGCAACGGTTGAAGATATTGTTGTTCGGCCTCAATTGGGCGATTTATAATTAACAGTTTGTTTACTGCTTTTACCTTTTTTGCAACAGATGCTTCCATTGGTCTTTTTTACTTTTGCAAGGGCTTAAGTTTTTTATATGGTGCTACGTTTTACTCAACAAATTTTACTGCTTTATTTATTACTTAGTGCATTTAATGCAAATGCTCAAATAAGCTTTACTGCCAAAATTGTTCCTGCCCAAATTAATAAAGATGAGTATGCTACCCTTCGAATTGAAATTGAAAACGGTAGCAATATCAGTAATATTGAACTGCCTTCTTTTAAAAACTTTAATGTGTTGAGCGGCCCCAGCCAGGAAACAGGCATGAGTAATGTAAATGGTGTTAGTAAAACATACATGGCATTAAGCTATGTATTGCAACCCAAAAAAGCCGGAAGCTATACATTGGGAAAGGCATCTGCAATTATTTCAGGAAAAAAATATTCCAGCGCCTTATTAAAAATTTCGGTTAAAAACGAAGAAGGGCAAAGTGCTCAACAACAGCAACATCCTTCTATGCAGCTACCCTTGAGTATTTTCGATGATCTGCCTCAACCTTCTCAAAAGCTAAACCCCGATTACTTTTTGAAGCCGGGTGAATCTATCCCCGAAAAAGTAAATAAAAATATGCACGTGGTTTTACAAACAAATAAAACCTCCTGCTTTGTAGGCGAACCGGTAGTGGCCACCTATAAATTATTCACTCGCTTAGAAAGTCAAAGCAAAATGGCAAAGGCTCCTTCTTTCAATGGGTTTAGTGTGGTAGATATGTTACTGCCCGATAATTCCGAATCAAAAATTGAAAAATTAAATGGTAGAGAATACAATACCTATACCATTCGCAAGTCGCAGTTATTTCCGTTGCAGTCAGGCGATTTTGAAGTAGAACCTGCCAGCATAGATAATGAAGTAAGATTTGTGAAAGCCGGTGCACCGGATAATTATGGAGCTTCTGATGTGCTGGTACAAACGGTAACTTTAAGCAATAAACCTTTAACGGTGCATGTAAAGCCGCTGCCAGAGCAAGGAAAGCCCGCCAGTTTTCATGGAGCGGTGGGCAAATTTTTAATTGATACAAAATTAGAGCGAAACAGTTTTACCACCGATGAAGCAGGCAAGCTCATAGTTACTATAGCCGGCATGGGTAACCTGCATTTGTTGAATGCTCCCGAAATAAAATGGCCTCAGGGGATAGATGTATTTGAAGCCAAAATGAAAGAAGAAATTGATCCATCGCATGTGCCAGAAGCCGGAACCAAAGTTTTTGAAATCCCATTTACTGTTTCGGCAGCGGGCAATTTTGAAATACCTGCCATTGCCTTTAGTTTTTTTGATCCTGCAACAGCCACCTATAAAACTTTGCATAGTAAGCCTATTGCTTTTATGGTAGTAAAGGGTACCGGCCAATCAAAATTTGATTTAGATACCCTGGGAAGAAAAAGAGAAATTTCGTTTTCAGAAAAAATGTTTACCAACCGGCATTGGATTATTGCAGTACTTGCATTACTACTAATGATGGGCTTAGTGGTTTGGCAAAGGCTGGATGCAAAAAATAAGAGAAAGCAATTAATATTAAATGCCAAAAAAAGTATAGCAGAGGCAGAAAGGGCCAAAGTAGAAAAATTAGAAACAATTGCCAATACTCCTCAAAATCCTTTAGCAAAAACGGAAGCCTGCCTGTATAGCCCCGACTGTACTCAATTTTACACTTTGATAAATACGGAAATTAAAAGCTGGCTCGCCTCAAGGCTATTGCTACCAGTACAGGATATAACTTTAAAAAAAATTATAACGGGCATTGATAAAGCAGGTGTTGACAATGTAACTGCCATTGAATTGGAAAAACTGTTACAGGAAATAGAATGGCAATTATATACTCCTTTTGAAAGAACTGAAGCAATGAATCATCTCTATAGCAGGGCACAAGCGGTTCTGCAAACTATTCGCCTGCAAATAGAGGGTTAATTTGTTAATCGGTAAACTTATATCCAATGCCTCTTACAGAATGAAAATATTGAGGGTTACGACTGTCTTCTTCAAAATACTTTCTAAAATTTAAAATAAAATTATCAATGGTTCGGGTGGTGGGGTAAACATTGTACCCCCATACCGTTTGCAATATTTTTTCACGGGGCACTACTTCGTTTTTGTTTTCAATTAAAAGTTTTAAAAGCATGGTTTCTTTTTTGGACAATAAAATTTTCTCCATTTTTTTATTGCTTCCTTCCAATGCTTTAAAATCAATATTGTTGTTGCCAAATACATACACATCGGGCAATGGTTGTTTAATAGACAACTGCTCACTTTTGCGAATTAATTTATTTACTCTAAGCAAAAGCTCTTCCAGGTTAAAGGGTTTGGTTAAGTAATCGTCGGCGCCTTTTTTTAAGCCCAACACTCTGTCGGCACTGCTATTTTTGGCACTAAGAATTAAAATGGGAATATCGGGGTTGGTAAGACGAATGGTTTCACATACACTTATACCATCTAACTCGGGCAGCATTACATCTAAAATAATAAGATCAAAATATTCTTTGTGAAAAGATCTAAGTGCAGCCGCACCATCGTAGCTGCCGGTTACTTCGTAACCCTCCAATTCCAAATTAAGTTTTAATGCTTCCTGCAGGTTTTCTTCATCTTCTACCAGTAATATGGAAAATTTTTTATCGGCCATGTTGTAAAAATTAATCTGTTATGTTCAACTGTACTGCAAAGATACTTCCACCACCTGTATTGTCGGCAATAGTAATCTTTCCATTGTGCCTTGTGACAATTTTTTTACATAAATATAAGCCAAGCCCGGTGCCTTTTGCCCGCTTGGTGGCTTCGTTTCCCATTCGGTAAAATTTTTCAAAAACCTTTTCCTTATCTACATTGTTTATCCCGGGGCCTTTATCTGCCACTTTAAGTAAGGCGGTATTTTTTTGTTGTATTAAATGTACCGTTATAACCGTTTCTTTGGGAGAATATTTTATGGCATTTTCAATTAGATTGTTGATTAAAATTTGCAACAAATTGGCATCGCCGCTTACAATTATATTTTCATCTATTAAAGCATCTATTACCCTTTGTGGATAGCGTCTAATAAAATTGTTGACAGAGTCCAAAGCCAGTACTGATAAATTAATTTCATCCTGTAGTATTTTATAGCCATTGGCTTCTAACTGGGATGAAAATAGCAGGTTGTTGCACAATGAGTTTAACCGGGTAATTTCGTGCAGTGTATTTTGTATAAGGCGTTCCTGCTGTTCGGCATCCAACTTTCTTTTTTGAATAGTTTCTAAATTAAGCTGAGCTACCGATATGGGTGTTTTTAGTTCGTGGGTAATGGCCATCATAAAATGCTGCTGCTCCTGGCTTTGCTTTAATTGCTTTTTAACTGCACGATATACCAGGTAGGCTCCTGCAAGAATGATGATTAAAAAGGTAACACCTTCACCTATGTATTGTTTAACTTTTCGGTTGTGTTCGGCCTCTATTTTATTGATTTGTTCAATGCGGGTATTTTTGTCATTAGCTGCATGTTGTAATCGCAACAGCAGCATTTGATCGTTTTGCTTACTAAGCATTACAAACCAAAAAATAAGTGCGGCTATTATGTATGCCAGCAAAAACCAGAATATGGCAAAAATGCGGTGAAATTTTTTTGGTCTGAAAAGCATAATTATTCAACATCTTAAACTGCAGGCATGCAGGTTTAGTTTCTTTTGTCTAAACCCCAGCTTAGTTTATTTCTAAGTGTTTGTAAGAAATTATTTTCGTTTAGTCTTATTAAGTTAATTCCAAAACTTTCTTTTCTTACGGCTAATTGAATTTCTTTTGGCACCAGTTCTCTGCGGCTATCGAGGCTGCAAATAAAATTATCGGTACGCCCTTCTACTTCAAAAGAAACGATGGTATTGTCTGGTACTATAATGGGTCTTATATTTAAGTTGTGAGGCGATACCGGCGTAATTACAAAACTTGCACTATCCGGAAAAACCACGGGGCCACTACAACTCAATGAATACCCTGTAGAGCCGGTTGGGGTAGAAACAATTAGACCATCGGCCCAATAAGTATTTAAAAATTCACCATTGAGGAAGGTGCGAATTTTTATCATGGGTGATGTATCGCTTTTGTGTAAAGTAAATTCGTTGAGTGCATAAGGCATATCTTCAAATAAAGGAACATCGGAATCTAAGTGTATCAATGTTCTTTTATCTAACACATACTTTCTTTCTACCAATGCTTCAATGGCATTATGAATTTCATCTCTACCAATATTGGCTAAAAACCCCAGCCTACCATAGTTGATGCCCAGTACAGGAATACCGGAGTCTTTCACCAGTGTAACGGTATCCAACAGGGTGCCATCGCCGCCAAGGCTAATTACACAATCTATACTGCTGTCCATATCGGCACTTGAATTAAAGGTGGAATACGTTCCTTCTAAGTCAACTGCACTATAAAACTGGTTAAAAAAATCCTGGAAAAATACAGGCTCCACTCCATGCTTCAGCAATTCATCCAGCAAAAATTCTATATCTTCTAACTGGTTGTTTTCAATACCTCTGCTGTAAATTGCTATTCTCATGTATGTAAAACCGGGGGTTTAAAAGCCGCCCTTCAAATGCAAAAATAATCCCTTTTGGCCTAATTGATTAAAACTGTATTCGAAGCTGGCGTTTATATCGTATAGGCTTAAAATGTCGATACCAAAGCCGCCGCTGTATAATAATCGGTTGCCCAACCTGTCTTTCACTCCATATTTATTGTAAGCATAACCGGCATCGCCGTATGTTTTTGCAAAAATTTTAAAAGGTATTTTACTTACTATGTTGTTTTTAATTGGAAAGGGTATATTAAAACTTACTAATTGTTTGCGAAGTGTATATTTTCCCATAGTGGCCAATACGCCATCTATTACATAATCTTCTAACCCACGTAAATAAAATTCACCATAACCCATACCCGCCTGGTTTATATACGGCTGATTAAATGGAAGTCTTATATAACCACTAAACTGAAGGGCATGATACCATTTTTTTCCAAGCGATAAATACCGGTTATAGCTTCCGGATAAAGAGAGCATATTGCTTTTTTCTTTCCAGCCAAAACCTCTTTTTACTAAAGTGGCAGAATATGTTTTTCCGTTTAGTGGGTAGTTATTATTGTTGGTGCGACTGTATTGAAAAGTATAACTGAGGTCTGCAAAACCAATATGTGAACGATTACCATTTTTGTAATAATCTGCATTAAAGTAAGAGGTAATACTATCGGCAACATTTAAATAATTATACCCTGCACTAAAGAAATGCCTTTTAAAATATCCTTTGCGTGATAAATATCCGGCACCTATATTAAAATTGTTTTTTACAAAATCTCTGTCGCCAGTATTATATCTTACCGGCAAATTTCGGTTGCTTGTTTTATAAATTACTTCACGGCTTTGTGTAAATCCGCCATATACTGCAAAGCCTTCGGTAAGTTTTCTGTTACTATAAGGAGAGCTGTAGGAAACTGAAAAATTTCTTGAAAAACCATTGAGCAAATAAATTCTCAATTGGTCTCTGCGGCCGCTTAAGTTGTAATGGGCAAACTTAACTCCGTAGGTAACCCGGTTTAGGCTGGCATTGTATCGGTTTATCCACTCATTATAATTTCTATCTGCCAGTTGAAACTGTGGCGTTGGGTAAATATACCAACGCTCTTTTACTACAATATCAATTTCAAAATTTCGGGCAGTTATAAACCTGGGGGTTAAACTTACATCACTAAAAAGGTTGGTATTGTAAATTAGTGCCTGCGATTCTTTTAAACGATCGGCAAGGGTGGCGGCTATAATGCTATCGCCTACCTTTATTTTCAATTCTCTTATGATAATGTACTTCTTTGTTATTTTATTACCGCTTATGGTAACATTGGAAAGTTTAATTTTTGCCGAAGAGTCAATCAATGGTAGTTTGTAGGGGTCTTCATCGGTAGGTTGTGAGCTTGCTTTCATTTGCGGGCTTAAGGCAACACACAACAGTAAAAAAAATTTACAAGCTCCTGTATGCTTTAAAAGGTATGGTAAAAAATGGAGGAGCAATCTAAAAATAAAATGTTTATTAAGATTTAAATATCGAGGTAATTCATCAAATGGCGGTAATTGCTGTGAATTTCGTTTTCAAAATTTTCATTGCCAAAATAATAAATTACATCATATTCATAGCGTTCAAAAGTGGCTACAACCGATGCTATTTCTCTTTTATTGATATGCAATGTTACGGTAAGCATTCCATTGCTGCTGTCGGTATGTGTATTCAAATGAAGAATAGTGCACTCGTTGCTTTCAATAATTCTGCTAATTTCGGATAGGGAAAATTGGTTGCGTTCCATTTCTAAAACAATGATGCCGCCTATTTCGTTGGCGCCTGCAAAATTGCCCAAAGTTTTTAAAAGGTCGGCAGTACGGATGATGCCTGCTAATTCGCCGGCTTCATTTATTACCGGCACTATATTGCTATCGTACTGGTTGCATATGTTTACAGCATTTAAAAAGTGTACATTATCTTTTACCGATGCTTTGATAAAATGTTTTTGTAAAATGTCTATCAACATGCGGGTGTCTTCTGCATCCAGTAAATCTTCTTCGCTGAGTAAGCCAATAAAAATGTCGTCGGACACTACGGGTAAATGAGTAACTCTATAGTCGGAAAGCAATTGAATGGCCTTTGCTATACTGTCTTGCAATTGCAGCCTAGGACTGTTGTTATTAATGAGATCGATAGTTAACATGTGCCGGTTTTTGGTATTACAAATTATTTGGATGTACTTTAAAACATCCGGATGCGTATTAAGAACAGACAAATAAAAGGATTAAAGTGTTGCAGCCGGAGATTTTAATTTTGCCAGGAAACCATCAAGAATTTTATTAAACTCTGTTGGTACTTCCATCATGGGAGCATGTCCGCATTTATCAATAAAATGCAATTCGCTATTTGGAATTAATTTGTTGAACTCTTTGCCTACAAAAGGAGGAGTGATGGTATCATCATTGCCCCAAATGAGCAAAGTAGGTTGCATAATATTATTGAGTTCTTCGCCCAGGTTATTGCGAATGGCACTTTTTGCTAATGCAATAATTTTAATAACTTTCAAACGATTGTTGGTAATTTCAAATACTTCGTTTACCAACTCGTCTGTAGCCAGGGCAGGGTCGAAAAAAGTAAGTGCTGTTTTTTTGCGGATATATTCCTTATCGCCCCGTTTAGGATATGTATCGCCCATGCCATTTTCAAAAAGGCCGGAGCTACCGGTTAGGATAAGCGATTTTATTCTTTCGGGATGTTTTAAAATATGAACCAATGCCACATGGCCTCCCAGGGAATTGCCCATTAAATGAATGCCCTGGTATTTACGCTGCTCAATAAACTTGTGTACATATTTTTGTAAACCGCTTACAGAGGTATGCAGCAGGTCTAAATCGAGTAGTGGCAACATTGGAACCACCACTTTGTTGGTTTGTTTGAAATGTTCTATTAAATACTGGAAATTACTTAGTGCACCAAATAACCCATGCAACAGCACCAAAGGCTCGCCCTGTCCTTCTTCAATATATCTAAATTTTCCGTCTTGTTTAATCTCGTAAGTCATTTGCTAGTATTGGCTTGCTTTAGTTGCCGCTAAAATAATTGATTTAGCATTAAAACGGTTATTATATTCCAAAGATAACAAACTGAATAACAAAAATGCATTTAAGACAATCAATATCTTCCTTTGATTTTGTATTGACCTGAGAATAGGGAGACCTAGAAAAGGAGAGAATAATGTTTGAAGAAAATAAATTTGTAAGGGGTTAATATTTTGATTTGCTTGTATTAAGTTGCTATTGATTCAAAAAAAGCCTGCAACTGGGCAAACATATCTTTAAACCATGGAATGAATTCGCCAAGCCCATCAATAATTTTTGGTGCAAGGGGTTGCAGGTAAGGGTAAATGTTAGAGGATTCAATGGTACTTTGCGACAGTAGGTTGAGCTGTACAGAATAAAACAAAAACACACTAAAAATAATTCCGTAAAGCAATGCATATAACAATACACCAGCCAGGCGATTGAGCCATCCCAGCAATACCATTTCCATGCTGCTTTGAATCAATTTGGCTCCCATTCTCACTAAAATAACCACTGTAATAAAAACTACTAAAAAAGAAATTACCGGCAACCACTTACCTAAATTTTGTAAAGTGTCGGCAAGTTGTAAAGCAACAAAAGATGAAAGTTTGAGTGCAGCAGCTAAACCTACCACAAAACCTAATACCGAAAACAATGCAACAATAAAGCCCTTGCTGTAACCTTTGATTACAGCAAGCACTATTAATATAAAAAATACAATGTCTATAAACATGCTTAGGAAGCAAGCAGTTCTTTTACAATGCTGCTAATAGTTTTACCATCTGCCTTGCCTGCAAGTTGCTTTGAAGCAACGCCCATTACCTTGCCCATATCTGCCGGAGAGGATGCACCTGTTTCGGCAATAACTGCTTTGATGGTAGCTTTAATTTCGTCTTCACTTAATTGTTTTGGAAGAAATCTTTCGATAACCTCCATTTCTTCTTTTTCTTTGGCAGATAGGTCTTCACGGCCTTGCTGTGTAAATATATCAAAAGAGTCTTTGCGCTGTTTCATCATTTTTTGTAAAAACTTTTGCTCAGTGGCTTCATCAATTTCGCCACCTGCACCGGGCTCAGTTTTTGCCTTTATGATTTCTGCTTTAATAGCTCTTAAGCCTCTTAATACCGCTTCGTTTTTACTCTTCATGGCTTCTTTCATTTCGGCCATAATATTTTGTTCTAATGACATGTTGTATAGTTTATTGGTTGATTGGTTGATTGGTTGATTGGTTGATTGGTTGATTGGTTGATTGAAAAAATTAATCAACTAAAATACGAAATTGGGATTTGAATTTACTTTTGCTCCTGCATTTGTATTGCCCTGAATTTTTCGTTGAACAGTTTGGCAAATTTTTTCATATCGTCTGCCAGGCCTTCCTGCTGTGTGGCTCTTTTAAATGAATCGGCCATGCCCATTATCATTTGATAATAAAAATCGGCCATTTCATCCATCATCATATCTTTTGTCCAAAGGTCAATTCGTAGAGCTGTTTTATCGAGCCCATCCCAAAATGCAATTGCCATGGCTTTTGCTTTTTGAGACATATCGGCACTACTGTCGCTTGCCTGCCAGTTTATTTGTTCGGGAATTTTATTGTTGTCGAGCAACACATCTATTGTAATGGTTGATTTTTGCATTTGCTTTTATTTTTTCAAACTGCAAATTTAGCCATCATTGTTCTTTTTTAGGCATGGTAGTAAAAATAGTTTGACATAGCCTGTTAGCCATTTGTGGAAGCTGGTATTCTGCCGATAACTCCAGGCCTTTCTGTATCAATTTTGTCCTTAACAATTCATCTTTGTAAAGCAGCATCAATTTTTCAGCAATGCTTTGTTCATTAATAGTNNGCCTGCAACCCGGTTTCGGCTTTACCCGTAATTTCTTTTGGTAAATGGATAACTGCATAAGCGGCTGCCAGCAATGTTGCTAAAGAATAATCTTTATCTGTTATTTGTTTAATAATTACATCTTCCCTGTATTTGTACAGTCTAAAATCTTTTACACATTCGTCCAGCGTAACATCATTAAGCAATAATAGAAGCTTGATCCCCGATTTCATTCTTTTTTTAAAAAGCGAAAATGCTTTTAGAACAGTTGTAATATTTGCCTTTGTATAGCTGTTGCATTCGCAGAAGAAATACTCGTTACCGTTTGACAGGTTGTTCAACATACTTTCTTTGTCCTTCCATTCTATGGGTATAAATGGAGAAGTAAAATAGCTGCCGATAAAATGAAGTTTTTCTTCATTTTGCTGGTATTGTTTTGTTAATTGGCCAATCATATAAGCATAGCTTAATAATACTGCATTCGACTTTTTTACAAATTTTGGAAAATGCCTGCGCCGGTAACCATCATGCTTTAATTTAATAAGCGGTTTGTGCTGCAAAAATCCGGTATTGTTAAGCCATAGGTATTGCGGGATTTTTGTTTTTAAACTGCATATTCCTGCTTCACTAACAAATACTTCTACCTGATGTTTTTTTAACAGCGATGGCAATTGAAATTGATACCAGTATTGTAATCTTAAATTGCTTTGCAGTGGTTTAATGGGTATGTACTGAATATTGGGTAAGTCAATTTTTGGTGTGTTGGTTTGATTAGATTCAATAAAAAAAATAATATGTAAACTTGTTTTTTTTTTGGCCAAAAAGCTGAAAGCCTCCCATAAGGCAGTGGGATGGCTTGACGGCGAAAGATGCACTGCTATTATCATGCTGCAAAATTATGTGCAGGATTTATTTTAGCAATTTTAGTTTTACTGTTTCTATTCGGGTTCCGCTTACATTTAAAATGTCGAATTGAAAATAGCCCGTAATGATGCGGTCTTTTTGGGTAGGAATACTTCCTTCGTTTTTTTCTACAATATAGCCCGAGAGGGTTTCTGCATTTTCGTTGTCGGGAAACACTATGTCGTATTTTTCTTTTATAAAATCCAGTTCAAGCCTGCCGCTAAAAATATATTCGTTTGCCGATAATTGTTTGTTCACCAATTCGTCAATATCATCGTACTCATCCTTTATTTCTCCAAAAATTTCTTCCAGTAAATCCTCCATAGTAACGATGCCGGCAGTGCCGCCAAACTCATCTATTACCCAGGCAATGGTTTTTCCATCTTTGCTAAATTTATCCAGCAGGCCCGATACGCTCATACTTTCGGGTACTACATTAATGGGCAATAATATTTCTGATAATTGTGCAGGATTTTTAAAAAGGTCTAACTGGTGTACATAGCCGGTAATATTGTCTATATCGTTTTCAAACACTACTAATTTGCTGAGCCTTGTTTCAATAAACGTATTTTTTAACTCTTCAATAGAAGCCGTTGCAGGTATAGACACAATTTCTTTTCGGGGCACCAGGCATTCTCTAAGTTTTGTATTGCTGATGGATAGTGCATTTTCAAACAACTCGTGGTTGATTTCTATATCGTCATCGGAAGCGCCCCTGCTTTGCTGTAAAAAAAACTCGAGGTCTATTTTGCTAAACAATTCTTTTTTGTCGGTAAGCTTTACATTGAATACATATTTTAAAACCCATTCGGAAAATTTAATCATGTTAATAGAAAAGCCGGCAAACATCCCATAAAAAAAGCGGGCAAAATAACTAACGGTGCTGCTGTTTACCATTTGGTTGCTTTTGGCTTTAAAATAAGCTCTTACCGGTACCAGTAACAAAAGAATAATGGCGGTGGCCACCACTGTTTCAAAAAGCAATCGAATATAGCTGGTGTAGTTTTCAAAACTATCTTCCTGCATACCGGCTGCAGTACGTACCCATTCCCAAAATGGAGCAATCATTTCGCCTACCATTAAACCATAAATAACCAGTACAATGTTGATAGCTATTAAAATGGTTCCAATAAACTGGGTAGGGTGGTCGGCAAATTTACCCCAAATGATTCCGCTATTGCTTCCTTGTTTTTTACTAAGGTCGATGGCAATTTTATTAGCAGAGGCAAAAGCCATTTCTATGCCTGCAAAAAAGCAAATGAGCAGGATAGCCACAAAGAAAATAATGAGTAATACCGGAATGTCCATATTTAAAAATAAGCAAAAAGCGTTAATCTGCAGATTCCACCGTTTCTAAAGGTTTTTCTAAAAAGGCCGAAACCAACCGATGTGCCGCTGCACAGGCTTTATCGAGTTGATCGTTTACAATTACTTCGTCAAAATGCGCTTTAAATGAAATTTCGTAAGATGCTTTGTTTACTCTTGCCGCCAGCGACTCATCGGTTTCGGTACCACGGCTAAGCAGTCTTTTTTTTAATTCTTCCACCGAAGGAGGTTCTATGAAAATGCTAAGGGTATTAACCGGATATTGATTTTGAACATGAATAGCACCTTTTACATCAATATCCAATACAGGTACCTGTTGATTGTTCCAAATACGTTCGAGTTCACTTTTTAATGTACCATAATATTTCCCCTGGTACACCATTTCCCATTCGGCAAACTCTTTGTTTTTTATTTTTTGCTGAAAAGCTGCCTCTGTTATAAAATAGTAATCGACTCCTTCTTTTTCACTTCCACGGGCAGAACGGGTAGCAGCCGATACGGAAAAAGCTAATTGTGGAAACTGCTGCATCAGGTAATGGGTAATAGAGGTTTTGCCGGCTCCCGATGGTGCAGTAATAATGAGTATTTTTTGATAACTGTGTAAGCTCATGTGCAAAGAAACCAAAACTTTTTTATTAATGAGAAGAGCTGTCGATAATTAGGAGAAGTAACATTAGCTTATTGAGGTGTTTCTTGCATATTAAAATAAAAAGTATAATCTTGTAACGCATTTTATTTTATACATTATCATTCATTTAAAACCTACACTTATGGCATTAAACTTAATGGATGCTGCAAAAGGAATTTTTACCAATGAATTAATTGGAAAAGCAAGTTCTTTTTTAGGCGAAAACGAAAATGGAGTTACTAAAGCAATCACCGGTATTTTACCTTCATTGCTTGGAGGAATAGTTGATAAGGCAACTACATCTAACGAAGGTGCAGTAACAATTTTAAACCTTGCAAAGGAATCGGCCGACGAAGGATTTTTAGATAATATTTCTAATTTATTAGGCGGCGGTGAAAGCTTGCTGAATAAAGGTGCAGGGTTGCTCAGTGGTTTATTGGGCAATTCTAATTCAAATCTGTTGAGTAATTTAATTGCACAGTTCTCCGGTGTAAAGTCTTCTTCTGCTACTTCATTATTAAGTATGGCAGCGCCGGCGGTGTTGGGTATGCTGGGCAACCAGGCTAAGCAAAATAACCTGGATGCCGATGGACTAAGCTCTTTTTTAGGCAGCCAAAAAGATAATATTTTAAGCTCACTACCATCAGAATTAAACCTGGGTAGTATTTTCAGCGGCTGGGGCAGTAAAGCTACAGAGGCTGTTTCTACTGCGGCAGCTACCACACATAGCGTTGTTTCTCATGCTTCGCATCATGCGGAAGAAGCCGTAGAAGAAGCCGGTGGTTTTATGAAATATTTGGTGCCCATTTTATTGCTTGCATTAATTGCTGCTGCCTGCTGGTATTTCTTTAAAGACGGGTGTCGAAGCAACGATGGAGCCGGACATGGTACGGTAACTACACCCGGCGGCAACACTACTAACAGTGCCGATGCCGGAACAACAGTATCAATACCAGCGATAGCAGGTAAATTAGATAGCTTAACCGGCGACTTTATTTACGACCTCGGCGAAACAGTTGAACTAAGCTTGCCAGATGGCGGTAAACTAAGTGTGGGTAAAAACAGTACAGAGTACAAATTAATTCAGTTCTTAAACGATAAATCTGCAGCATTGGATACAGTAAAAGGAAACTGGTTTGAATTTACCAATGTGCGTTTTAAAACGGGGGGTTCTGAAATTACTTCTACTTCAGAGGCACAATTGAAAAACTTGGTGGCCATTGCAAAAGCTTTTCCTAATGCTAAATTTAAAATTGGTGGCTATACCGATAATTCAGGTGATGCAGCCGGTAATAAAATATTGAGCCAGAAAAGGGCTGATGCGGTTGCTGCAAAAATTAATAGCCTGGGTATTGCTGCAGGTGCCATTACCGGGGCCGAAGGCTACGGACAAGAATGGCCTATTGCCAGCAACGATACTCCTGAAGGTAAAGCTCAAAACAGAAGAGTTGCGGTGAATGTAAAAGCCAAGTAATTCTTAACTCATTTTATTTTTTATATTTAAATTCAGTAATAAAAAATCCGGGCTATGCCCGGGTTTTTTATTGATGGAGTTGCTTTGATTAAAACTTTTAAAAAGTGCCGGTCATTTTGTTTTATTCAAGCCCCTTGCTTTTAATTCTTTTTCTAAAGCAGTTCTATTAGAATTGTTTTTAGCAGCTACGGGTAAATACAACAAAGGAATAAAACTTAATAAGCCCAGTCTATTTTTTACGGAACTATACACTGCAATGCCGATTAAAACACCCAAAAACACCGCATCATAAATTTTGGCTGATTTTATTTTTTTTGCTTCGGTTAATAAAGCTTCGTTGGTATAGGTTGAAAAATCTTTTGTGACCATTATATTTATTTTACTATTGTCCTATTAAGTTGGGCTAAAGCCCACTGGGAGAGGATTTGAATCAATAGCACTGGTCTTAAGCCCAGGGCTATTGAAACCAGCACCGCTTANNTGGGCTTTAGCCCAATTTGAAGTTTTTTAGTTGGATAATAATTAATTTAAATCACTCTTTTTATATCTGCACCC
Source organism: Chitinophagaceae bacterium UBA2793 (assembly GCA_002352045.1). Lineage (GTDB taxonomy): Bacteria > Bacteroidota > Bacteroidia > Chitinophagales > Chitinophagaceae > Ferruginibacter. The sequence continues at coordinate 113,813 of DEHT01000055.1, forward strand.
AAGGCTTGTAATCTGGTATCAATAGTTTGATAGCCCCTGTCTATTTGTTCAATATTTTGAATAATGCTTTTACCGCTTGCACTTAAGGCCGCAATAAGCAAAGCTACACCGGCTCTTATATCGGGGCTGCTCATGGTAATGCCTCGCAATTGTGTTTCTCTTTCGAGGCCAATAACCACGGCACGGTGTGGATCGCATAAAATAATTTGTGCTCCCATTTCAATAAGCTTATCAACAAAGAACAACCTACTCTCAAACATTTTTTGATGAATAAGCACACTTCCTTTTGCCTGTATGGCAGTTACCAAAACTATACTTAGCAAATCGGGCGTAAAACCCGGCCAGGGATGGTCGTACACGGTAAGCACACCGCCATCCATGTATTTTTGAATTTCGTATAAGTCTTGTGCAGGCACATAAATATCATCGCCCTTAATGTTGAGTTGGATGCCCAACTGTTGAAATTTTTCGGGGATAATACCCAGGTTGGCAACCCCTGCATTTTTGATGGTAATGGCACTTTGGGTCATAGCAGCAAGACCAATAAAGCTGCCCACTTCAATCATATCGCTTAGCATGGTATGCTCGGTTCCATTCAATTTACTTACTCCATGTACGATGAGCATATTACTTCCAATGCCTTCAATGTTGGCTCCCATGCGGTTGAGCATTTTACACAACTGCTGTAAGTAAGGCTCACAAGCTGCATTGTAAATAGTGGTGGTTCCTTCGGCCATTACTGCTGCCATTAAAATATTGGCAGTACCGGTAACGCTTGGTTCATCCAATAGAATAAAAGTACCTTTTAGGCCATCGGTTTTAAGTTGAAAAAAACTTCCATCATCATCATAGTCGTACCGGGCACCTAATTTTTGAAAACCTATAATATGAGTGTCCAACCTGCGTCGGCCAATTTTATCGCCGCCCGGTTTGGGAACATAAGCTTTTTTGTAACGGGCCAGCAATGGCCCGGCCAGCATTACAGAGCCCCTCAGCCTTGCACTTTTTTTATGAAAATCTTTGCTATGCAGGTATTCAACATTTACATCATCGGCTTTAAAGATGCAGGTGTTGCGATCGACCCTGTTGAGCTTTACATTCATTTCGCCCAATAATTCTATCAGCAGGTTTACATCAATAATGTCGGGTATATTTTTTATAGTAACTTCTTCGGCAGTTAGCAATACGGCACTTATTATTTGCAGGGCCTCGTTTTTGGCGCCTTGCGGGGTAATGCTACCCGATAATTTATTACCACCTCTTACTTCAAAAATGCTCATAATATGCTTCCAATTTTTAAAACACGAATTTCATCATTTGAATGCACAAACCTGCAAACCCTTTCATCTTTTTTTACATACCATTAAAAAAAGAGAGGCCTCAAAATATTTGAGGCCCCATTAGTATGTTAGTAAATCAGCACAGTGGCTAATTATCAAAATCTCTTTTTAAAATTCCTGTTATTATTATTATTATTCCTGTTTCCACCACCCTGGTTGCGGTTATTATTTCTGTTTCCACCACCCTGGCGATTGTCTCTGCCACCAAAGTTTTTTCGGTATTGATTTCTTCCGGAATTACTTGGATAGTCATCGCTATTTCTATTATCGGTACGGTGCTTTACAAATGGACGATTATTAAATTCCAGTTCACCTTTAGTGATATTGCTCAACTCAGCTTGTATGGCATCATCATGCATCAACTCCTTGTGCCAATTGCTGTAGGTAAGTTTCATGTAATAAGCAATGGCGTTTGCAAAGCCTTGTTTTTTCTCGGGGTTTTCTTCCTGCAAAGCCTTGTCTATTACCGTTTCAATATTTTTTCCTAAGTGATTAAATTTTGGATATTTTCTTGGATAAGCAAGCCTTTCGGGCTTTGCTTTTAATTCTTCTCTTGTAGGGATGGGATAAGGGCTGTCCACATCTAATTTAAAATCGCTGATTAAAAAAAGATGGTCCCAAAGTTTATGGCGAAAATCTTCTACGTTTTTTAAATGTGGATTTAAAAAACCCATTAGTTCAATAATAGCGTAAGCATTTTTTTGTCGCTCTTCACGGTTTTCAATTTGCAAAGTTTGTTCAACCATTTTTTGAATATGGCGGCCATATTCTTTCATGGTTAAATGATTGCGGGTGGTGTTGTATTCCATATTATATTCAAGTGAGTAATTGGCAAATGTAAGGGATTATTGCAATTGGGGGTTATCTTATTAAAACAACCGTGCCTTTTAAACTTTTTTTAGGTTTATTGGCAAATGCATAACTACATTGCCAGGTATAGGTTGCGGTGGCTTGTTCTGCAGATTTAAAAGTACCATCCCAGGCTTTGAGCGGATTATTGGTTTCAAAAACCCTTTGCCCAAAACGGTTATATACAGCAAAATAATAATGAGCAGGCTGCCTTCCGAAAATGGGCTTAAACCGGTCGTTCAGTCCATCGTTGTTGGGTGTAAAGCTATTGGGTACAAAAACAGTTTCGGGGCAATATTCAACTTTTACCTGTAGATTTTTAGTTACCCTGCATCCACCATTGAATTCAATTTGAAGTGTATAATTGCTGTTTTGTTGAGGAAAAAAATGCAGGTTGTTGCCCAAAACAATAACATCCTCATTAGGAACAGGCACTATGTTTTTTACATAAGAAGGCAGTTTTATTTTTAAAGTATCATTGTTACAAATTGTTTGATACTGTAAAAAGCTAAGTGCGGTATCTGCCATTTGAAGGTGAAGGCTATCTTTGAAACGATTGCCACAACTATCGGTGGCAGTTACAAAATACCAGCCGGGTATCAACGCTATTGCAGAATCATTTATACTTCCTGTACTCCATTCATAATTAGCAAAACCA
>DEHT01000056.1:0-6736 GCA_002352045.1 Chitinophagaceae bacterium UBA2793
TTGCCAGCATAATGAGTAAGCATCTTAAATTCATTACTGCCCGAAAAATAAAATTTAGCAGATTAGTATTTATAATCTTCTGCAAAACTTAAAAACCCGGCAGCCACTGCATTATTATGAATGTACTTCAGGTTTTGATATTGAAGAAAAGTTATTATATAAAGCATTCCATTGAGTTCAATCAAAATATTTGATTCTACAATTACCTGATATCTTTTCGCTAATTATTTAATGATTACTTCTTTTATCAGCTTTTCGCCCATGGCTTCGTTTACCCTGCTGATGATGGTTTCTTTTTGATACAATAATTCATTTTTTAGCGGAGCCACATTGGTATGAATAAATAAGGTACTGCCTACAATTTCAATTTTATCGGTGTATTTGGCAACGGTTTTACCCATTAGTTTTTCCCACACTTCCTTAATTTGCAAAGCCTGAACATAGGTTTTGAACTTGCTGTTTTTTAAATACTGTTGCAATGCTTCCTGTAAACTAAGAGTAGCCATGCAGCGAAGGTACGAAAAGCAGGAAAGGTTTATGGGAATTTGAATTGTAAATAATTTCCGGGTTTACAATAAATCAATCATTTTTAAAAACAGTAAATTATTCAAGTTCAATAATTTCTCCATCCACTTCCAACTGATCAAAAATTTTTTGCAACCTGTCTTTATGAGTGTCGGTAATAAATACCTGCCCATCGTTTTGCCTGCAAACCCAGTGGAGTAAATTTTTCATTCGGTTTTCATCTAATTTTTCAAACACATCATCCAATAATAATAAAGGCGCAAATCCTTTGCCCATGCGCATTATTTCATACTCTGCCAGCTTTAGTGCAAATAGTAGGCTTTTTCGCTGGCCCTGGGATGCAATGGTTTTAAAAGATTGTCCATTGAGTTCAAATTGTATATCATCTTTGTGAATACCGGCATTGGTACGTTGCAGGTATCGGTCTTTCTCCCGGTTCTGCACTAGTAAATCCGAAAAGGAATGTTTAAAAAGCCTGCTTTCGTATTGTATGTTGATGGACTCAACATTCTCTGCAATTTGTTGGTAAAACTGTTGAACAATTGGAATAAGTTGCGCTGTAAACTCTTTTCGTTTTTCAAAAACATAATTGCCGGGCTGCATTAATTGTTCGTCTAATATTTGCAATAAAGCATTGTTGGTAGTTCCATTTTCTGCTAATTGTTTGAGCAAACTATTTCTTTGCTGCAGCACTTTATTGTAGATCATTAACTGCTGTAAATATTCGGCATCCAATTGACAAATGATGGCATCAATTAATTTTCTTCTTTCTTCACTTCCGCCTGTAATGATTTCAATATCGTCCGGCGCAATCATTACGGCTGGCAATAAGCCTATGTGCATGGATAACTTTTCGTAGGGCACATCGTTTAAAAGAAATTCTTTTTTTCCGCTGCCACGGTTAATACAAACCACTTTTAAAAGCAGCTCGTTTTTTTCAAATGCTGCTTCCAATCTAAAGCCATCCATGCCAAAATGTACGTTCAACTGATCACTTGCTGTAAAATAACTTTTTGTAAAGCAACAATAATAAATGGCATCGAGCAGGTTGGTTTTGCCTTTACCATTTAAACCGCAAATGCCAATAACCCTTTTACCAAACACAAAAGTTTTAAATGGATAATTTTTAAAATGTGTGAGAGAAATTTTAGAAAGCCGGAGCATACTGCAAGATAATTGTAAAATGGCGTTTCAAATAAAACTTAAATGGGTAACCTATTGTTTGTTTTTCAACAACTTGCCCATAAGGGTGGAAAACCATTTAATCCTTTGAAACATCTTAAACATTTACCCATCATTTCCCTATATTTGCACCCTAAAATTTTATGCCTTGGCTACAAAGTTTTCAAAAGAAACCTACCTGTATTGGTACGAATTGATGCTATTGTTGCGCCGGTTTGAAGAAAAAACCGGGCAATTGTACGGAATGCAAAAAATACGTGGCTTTTGCCATTTGTATATTGGCCAGGAGGCTGTAGCCGCCGGATGTATGACGGCCACCAATCCCGATGATAAATTTATTACTGCTTATAGAGACCATGCTTTAGCCATTGCAAAAGGTGTTTCTGCAAAATCGTGCATGGCCGAAATGTATGGCAAAGCCACCGGATGCAGCAAGGGTAAAGGTGGAAGCATGCACTTTTTTGGTGTAAAAGAAAATTTCTTTGGTGGGCATGGTATAGTAGGTGCACAAATTGGAACCGGTGCAGGATTGGCATTTGCTGAAAAATATAAGGGAACTCAAAATGTAGTGCTTTGCTACTTTGGTGATGGCGCCGCCCGCCAGGGTATGCTGCACGAAAGTTTTAATATGGCCATGCTTTGGGAATTGCCGGTTATTTTTATTTGTGAAAACAACGGTTACGCAATGGGAACTTCGGTTGCCAGAACCAGTAAGACTTTGGATATTTATAAAATGGCAGATGCTTATGAAATGCCTGCTGATAGTGTGGATGGTATGAGTCCCGAAGAAGTACACAATGCTGTTTTGAGAGCAGTAAACAGGGCAAGAGAAAAAGGTGGCCCAACGCTGTTAGAAATTAAAACCTATCGCTACAAAGGTCACAGTATGAGCGATCCTCAAAAATACCGTACCAAAGAAGAGTTGGAAGAATACAAACAAAAAGATCCTATTGAACATGTATTAAAAGTTTTACAAACTGAATACAAAGTTTCCAATGAAGATATTGAAGTAATTAACGAAAGGGTTAAGGCAGAAGTGGAAGAGTCTGTAAAATTTGCAGAAGAAAGCCCCTGGCCTTCTGATGATGAACTGTTGAAAGATGTTTATGTTCAGCAGGATTATCCTTTTATAATGGATTAATTAAAACTTAGTAACAACAAAACAAAAATTTAAAAAGAACAAATAAAAATGGCAGAGACGAAAACAGCAACTGTAGCGGCGGAAGCAACCCTCACAACTGTTGAAAATGCAAAAAACTTTTGGGACAAATACAGCAAACCCATTCTGTACGTTGTTGGAGCGGTAGCAGTTCTTACCGTAGCATGGTATGCTTATAAAAATTATGTAGTAGAACCTCAGAAAATAGAAGCCAACGAAGCTTTTTTTGCAGCGGAAGGCCTTTTTGCTAAAATGGCTTCAACGGGATTCAATAAAGATTCTATCAATATTGTAATGAATGGCGGTGAAATAGACGGCCAAAAAGTTACCGGAGCTTTAAAAGTAATTAGCAATTTTGGAAGTACTCCTGCCGGCGACCGTGCAGAATATATAGCAGGCGCTTGTTATTTACATTTAAAAGAATTTGATAAAGCCATTAAACATTTAGAAGCATTTGATGGTAATGGTGCTACCCAGGTACAAAGCAAAGCCTACATTATGCTGGGCCATGCTTATGCAGAAAAGAAAAAAAATTCAGAGGCACTGAGCAACTATAAAAAAGCTGCCAGCGTAAACGAAAAAGATGATTTTTTTGCACCCGATGCTTTATTGATGGCGGCTGCATTTGCTGCCTCAACAGGTGATAGCAAAGAAGCCATTAGCTTATACCAACAAGTAAAAGAAAAATATCCTTCCAATACTGCGGTAATTAGTGGCGATGTTGATAAAAACCTTGCAAGACTGGGTGTACTCAACTAATTGTTCAAAATAAATATAAATGGCATTTAGCTCATCTCAAATATTTGAAACTACAGGCATCCAATTAAAAAAGGATGCCTGTATTGTAATTGTAAGTACCGATTGGAACCGGCATGTAATTAGTAAACTGGAAGAAGGTTGCATAAAAGTTTTGAAAGAAAATAAGGTAGCTTATAAACACATTATAGTGCCAGGTGCAGTAGAAATACCTTTTGCCATAAAAGATTTCTGGAGAAAGGCAGAAGGAACAACAATTCAACCCGATGGATTTATTGCATTGGGTTGCGTTATTAAGGGCGATACACCTCATTTTGATTATGTATGCAATTCGGTAACCGATGGAATTACACATTTGAATGTAACGCTTCCGGTGCCTGTAATCTTTGGGGTGCTTACTGTAAATACACTGGAGCAAGCCGATGAAAGAATAGGAGGCAAGCACGGGCACAAGGGTGAAGAAGCGGCTGCAACAGCAATTAAAATGATTGCATTGTCGCAGTCGTTTAAGGATTAATAATGATTGAATTTAAATTACTATTGTCCTACTAAGTTGGGCTAAAGCCCACTGGGAGAGGATTTGAATCAATGGCACCGGGCTTAAGCCCAGGGCTTTTGAAACCAGCTATTGAAAACAGCACCGTTTATGGGATTTAGCCTAATTTGAAGTTTTTTAGTCGGACAATAATGAATTTGAATAGCAACCCAAAGTAAAAAACTTACTAATCAACAATAAATGAAAGTACAATTATTCATACCATGTTTTGTTGATCAACTGTATCCGCAAACGGCATTCAATATGGTGAAAGTATTGGAGAAAGCCTGCTGTGAAGTAGAGTACAATACCAATCAAACCTGCTGTGGTCAACCTGCTTTTAATGCCGGATTTGTGGATGATTGCCGTGCAGTTGCGCAAAAATTTTTAAACGATTTTAATTCGCCTGATTATATAGTTGCCCCAAGCGCAAGCTGTGCAGGCTTTGTAAGAAATTATTATCCCAAAGTTTTTGACAACAGTTCAAAGCATAACCAGGCAAAAGAAACCGGCAAGCGTTTATATGAGTTCACCGAGTTTTTAACCGATGTATTAAAGATTGAAAATTTTGGTGCCAGCCTGCATACCAAAGCCACATACCACGACAGTTGCGCTGCATTAAGAGAATGTAAAATTAAAACGGGCCCTCGCAATTTGCTGAACCATGTAGAAGGGTTAGAGCTAATTGAAATGCAGGATAATGAAACATGCTGTGGTTTTGGCGGAACTTTTTCTGTAAAATTTGATGATATTTCCACGGCCATGGCCGATCAAAAAATAAACAATGCCCTGGCTACTGGCGCAAGCGCAATTATTTCTACCGACTTAAGTTGCCTGATGCAATTGGATGGTGTTATTAAAAATAAAAAAGCAGCCCTGCAAACTTTGCATATAGCCGATGTGCTGGCAAGTGGGTGGGAATAATAGCCTGTAAAATATTACTCACAGGCTACCATAACCAACACTATTGTTTTACAAATTCTACTCTTCTGTTTTTTGCTTTTCCTAAAGCTGTATTGTTACTATCAACCGGAGCTGATTCTCCTTTGCCGTCGGTGGTCATTCTTGAAGCTGCAATACCAAATTCTTTTGATAGGGCTGCTTTTACAGCTTCGGCTCTTTTTTTAGAAAGGGTTAAGTTGCCATTGTCGTCGCCATCGCTATCGGTATGCCCAATTATTTGAACATTTACTTCTTTATTTTCTGTAAGTACATTTGCTATATCTTTTATGGCGCCATAGCTTTCTGGTTTTATTTTGTCGCTGTTTACATCAAATAAAATTCCGTTGGTAACAAATTTGCCTTCGGTAATTAATTTATTCCGGGTATCTGGGTTGCCAACTGCTAAACGAATATTTCCAATATAAAATGCATCATCATTATTGCTATTACCATCGTTTCTAAAATAAACAGATTCTAATTTTAATCCTTCTGAAATGCCTCTTGGTAAATCCCATACTTTTTTATCATCCATATAAACCCTAACCCTGGTTTTTTGACGCCAAATAGAAACCCTTACAGAAGTTTTATCAGGTTCAGAAAAATTATCCTGGTCGGCTTCGTTTTTTAAATTTTGATTTTTGTTGAAGGAAGAATAAAAAAATGTCATACCTCTTTTTCCANNGGATGAAATGCCACTTCAAAGCCGCCTCCATTGCTGATGTTGCCCGCACCAAATCTTGCAAATTCTCTAAAATTTTTTCCAATACTGTTTGAAGATGTAAAACCCACTACAAATCCACCACTATAATAACTAAAATTTTCACTACTCATAAGGTCAAACTCCAGTGTAAAATTATCCGGTAAGTTTTTAATCCATTCCGGATAAAAAACAACTTCTTTTTGTGTCATTAAAAATTTACCATCACGGGTATTTGTGGTAACAATTTCTCCACTACCATTGGTATTCCATTTGTCAGGAAAATCGCCCACAACATCCTGCGAAAAATCTTCTGCTGCTAATAAATTTTCTCCGGGCACAAAATCAAACTTGCTGTAACTTTTAAATGAACCCGAAGTGCTTCCGCCCGATTTTTTACTACCCTTGCCCTGTGTAGTTTCTTCCACTGTATCGGTAGTTTCATTGGTTGTTTTTTTAGATGAAGAAGTAGCATCTTTGGCGCCCTTTTCGGCTCCATCAATTCCTTTATCAATGGCATTGTCCATTTTTTGGTCAATCTTTTGATTCACCTTATTATTCACTTTATTTTTTGCACGCTCCAAAAGATTACCAAACTGTGCAAAACCTATTTGAAATAGGACCATGCCCAACATACTTAGCAATATTTTTTTCATATCAAAATATTTTAAAGAGTGAAAGTATTCATTTTAGTACTCAAAAAAAATTACCTTATTGGGTTATATAAATTAAAGCAATCCATTTAAAACTGTGATAAAATACGACATTTGCTTCAATGGACATAAGCCTGAATAAATTTATTAGCGATAGCGGTTTTTGCAGTAGGAGAGAAGCCGACCGATATATTGAAGAATGCCGTGTTACTATCAACGATATGGATGCACATAAAGGTAACCGGGTAAAAGAAGGCGATATAGTAAAAGTGGATGGTGAAAGAATT
>DEHT01000056.1:6750-7103 GCA_002352045.1 Chitinophagaceae bacterium UBA2793
AAAATTTTAAGGGCAGGCAACGGCCACGAAAAAGAATATTTAGTAACGGTTGACAAACCCATTCATCTTGATTTTATCAACAAAATGCGCAATGGTGTTAGAATATTAGGAACCGTTACGCAAAAATGTTTTGTAAAACAGGAAGGCGAAAATCGTTTTAGAATAATTCTCACTCAGGGCTTAAACAGGCAAATAAGGCGCATGTGCGAAGCTTTGGATTATAAAGTAACAGCGCTCAAACGTATTCGCATTATGAATATAAATATTAGCGGTTTGCCACCGGGAAAATGGCGCTACTTTACTCCAACCGAAATGGCTGCCATTCAACAAATGATACAGCATAGCAGCAAAAC
>DEHT01000054.1 GCA_002352045.1 Chitinophagaceae bacterium UBA2793
AAAACTTCTCGGACAACAATAGTGAGTAAACCCTTGTTTTAGGATTTTTTTACTTTTAATTTTGAATTTATATTGCTCTACCCTATTTTTGCACTCCCAATTTAAAAAAAGGGTGGAAAATTGGGTTATGGTGTAAAGGTAGCACTACAGATTTTGATTCTGTCTGTCTAGGTTCGAATCCTAGTAACCCAACACAAAAAGGACAAAACGTTTTACCGTTTTGTCCTTTTTTTTTCGACGAAACCCTCTCCCATTTTACACATACTTGCTCAATAACTTCTTTTTAAATTGCAGTACATTGCTAATAATACATTCCATATTGGATACATAATCTTTGACAGTTAAAAGGGAGCCATCTATAAAGATAAAATATTAAGGATGGCGTTGTTTTTTTTATTATTTTAAACACCGAAATGAGAGCAATCCAACTTATACTTCTTTTTATTTTTTTCTCACTAACCGCTGTTGCTCAAAAATATGATCTCAATAAATGGATGGAGCTGCTAAAGGATAATAGCGCATCGCAATACATTAGTCATTACAGGGTATATCTTGATATTACAAAAATAGATTCAACTTCCAAGATAAAAGCGGCGAATGAAATTGCGAAGGAATGTGCGAAAGGAAACAAACGATTACAACTTATAGGAAGGTCGGTAAAAGCAAAGCTATTCTTCTATCATCTCAGGCCGGGCGATTCATTATATGCCGCACAAATGAAAGAATGTTTAAATGAGGCCATTACAATGGATGAGCCTTACCTGCAGGCTGAATTTGGAAGATGGTACAGCGAAATGCTGAATTCCATGAACCAAACAGAACTCGCTGTACAATATGCCATCACTTCATTAAAGCAGCAGGAATACCTGGGTTATAAAAATTTTGCGGCCATCAGCATTTTTAATATGTGGGTGGGCGAAGCTTTGCTACTGGCAGGTTACACAAATGATGCAATCGATTTTTTACATAAAGGTTTAGTACTGGCTCAAACAGATACATTGGTGAAGCCTTTTCGTTTTATGTACAGCTATAACAATCTTGGGTTGGCTTACCGAAAGTTGAACCAACACGATTCAGCTATTTATTATTTTGAAAAACTCCGGCGATATTGCATCGAAAAAAATAATACTGTTTGGGAACAAATAGCTTACAAAAATCGCTTGCCCTCATTTGTTGCATTGGGTATGCTCGATAGTGCAAAGCTTGTTGATGCCAGGTTGTTTGAAATTGCAAAAACCAGTAAGGAGTTTGATGATTCATTGATAGCTTATGAAATGATGGGAAAGATAGCTATGAAGGAAGGCAATTTTCAAAATGCAATTCCATCATTGCTCAAAAGTGCAGCATTGAACAAAGGAAGAAATAAAGAATTATTAAACCGGGTGTATGAAACCCTCGCTTCCTGCTACGAAGCATTGGGACAAACAGATAAAGCGTATCCTTATTTGAAGCTTACCCGCAATTATAATGATAGTGTGAGCCTGACTAAAGAAGCCAATAAAAACCGATACCTTTTTATAAAAGCAGAGTATGATAAAGAACAACTGCGGCTTCGCCAACTTGCAGATGAAAAGAAAATGGCAATCCGAAATCGCAATATTGGGATTGCAGCTTTGGTATTACTGGCATTGTTAATAATAGTGTGGCTAAACCGCCGCAGAAAAAAAGCAGAGCTAAGCCAGCAGCAAGCAGCCAAAGAAATGGAGTTGTTTAAAAACGAAATAATTAAAAAGAATAACCGTATTGAAGAACTGCAGGCAAGCATTGAGCAGCAGCAACACAGGCAACACGATACGCAAACCTTTGAAGAACTAAGCCATCAAATGATACTCACAGAAAATGACTGGCAAAATTTTAAATCGCTTTTTGAGAAAACTTACCCTTCATTTTTTAAAATACTTAAAGACAAAGCACCCGGCATTACCGAAGCCGAACAACGCATGGCTGCTTTGATAAAAATTCAGCTCAATACAAAACAAATTGCCGCTATGCAGGGTATAGGTTTGGATAGTGTGCATAAAACCCGTCACCGTTTGCGGCAGCGATTCCATACAGGCAGCACCAGCGAACTGGAAACCATCCTTGCTGCTATCTGATAAATCTTACTAAAGACAATTGTATTTTATTTTATTAAAAAGAATTTTTGTTGACCTCTTACTTTGGGCTAAAGCCCACTGGGAGAGGATTTGAATCAATAGCCCCGCTTAAGCCAGGGGCTATTGAAACCGGCACCGCATTTGGGCTTTAGCCCAATATGATAAAACTTAGTTGAACAATACTGAAAAAAGTTTCTTTTAATTGAACCTCATAACCGATGACTAAGCATTGAACACTCTTATCCACCACTTCAATTATTTTCAATAATTAAGACACTCTCCACTTTCATTTCTCTCATTCACAATTAAAATTCACAGTTAACCATTCCATTGACAGGTTTTTGTCAGGTGCCTGACAGGCAATTGTCAGCCATTAAAATTGGAAATCGTTTTACCCTGTTATTAAATTCGAGAAAATGCATTATGCAAATCCAAGAAAAATATTGTCGGCTCATTATCCTGTTATTGTTGGTATTGGTACTTATCCTGCTGATTATCATTTTTACCGATATGCATGTGGCAAAAATTAACCGGGAAATCAAACAGGTTTCTGCATTTATCAAATAAACTAATTTACCATGAGACTTAAACTTTTCATTACAACAGTACTGGTATTTTCCAGCATTTTGGTTAATGCCCAAACAACCTGGAATGGTAGTGCAAACAGCAATTGGAACGATGCCGCCAACTGGAGCAGCGGTCTTCCCAATACTACTACTGCTGCCATTATTCCGGCAGCAGGCACGGTAACCAACTGGCCTAAACTAAATGTGGATGCTAATATAGCTGCACTCACTATGGGTGAAGGCAGCAGTATGGATGTAAACGGTTTTTTTATTACAATTTATAGTGGCGGCCTTAACCTCAATGGCGGCACAGTGCCCATAACCATCACAAACAGTAGCTCGGTTACAAATATTGCTTTTACCAGTGCCACAGGAAGTACAGGCAACTGGCTTATTGGGAATGTAATTTTTATGGACCAGGTAGTTTATTCCATCATGGGCACGGGTATCTTTTACGATGGCAATACCGGTGGCGCTACGGTATATAAGAAAGATGTAAGCTATATCATACAAAACACGGGCAATGCTTTTATTTGCACTTATTTTCCTAATGTATATGAGGGCAATGTTGGAGTAATTCGGAATGCCGCCACCTCAACCTCCATTACCAATATTTTTGTAAGCGGCCACGCAGGTATTGCCGGACATTTTACCCTTAACAATACAGTAGGTGGTATTACCAGCATTAATCCTTCCGGCAGCACCGTTGATACTATACAAGGTGCCGTTAACATCACTTTGGGCCGAAGCGGTTCTTTGCAACATCAGTTTGTTATGCAGGGTATCGTAAATAATTCCGGCGGCAATATAAATATAGCGAATGTAACCAAGCTTATAATCTCTGGCAATACACTGAATACACCTGTTAGCATTTCAGGCCTTGCCCTCTCTACTGAAAATACAATCCGGGGCAACCGCATTACCGGAAATTTTTCAATAGAGCATACTGTTGGAACCCATGCAAGCATTAATACCGGCGGCAATAAATTTAATGGCAACGCTATTTTTAATTTAGTGGGTGGTGAACTCAATACCGGTTATAGCGGCTTTGGCGCCGATACCGTAAATGGCAATACTTCTTTTACATTAGGCGATGAGGAGCGTTTAGTAGAAAGCCACAGTTTCAAAAATAAATACAACGGCAACCTAACGGTAAACCGTACAGGTACTGGCAATACCTATCTATTTAAATCCGGGCATGATGGCATTAGTGGCGACCTTAACATTTATAATTCCAATATCAATACCTATGGCGGTGGTGCTGTAGTTGAAATAAATCCCGATGGGGTTTCGCTGGCTGCCATTGCAGGAACAGTGGATGTGAACATGGAAGCCATCAGGCCAAACGATTTATGGTTTGCTATGAGGGGTATCACTAATAACACTGCCGGCGGCGAAATTAAATTGACGAATGCTACAAAAATCAATTTTGTAAACAATCTGTTGAGAGCTACCTGTACCATTTCGGGGCTGGCAGGTTCTACCGAAAACAATTTCTTCGGTAACAATATCTCCGGCAATTTTACCCTGGAAAGCACCACCGGCAACCATGCCCCTGTTTATTTTGGCAGCAACCTGCTTACCGGTAATACCTCATTTAATCTGTCGGGTGGCCAGTTGTTTACAGGTTACACAGGCTATGGCGCAGATATTTACACAGGCAACACTACTATAACTTTAGGTGTAGGTGAAACCTTGAACGAAAGCCACGGCTACCCCAACAAATACAACGGCAACCTAACGGTAACCCGTAGCGGCGCAGGGTTAAATGATAATATTAATCTGTTTATATCCGGTCATGCAGGCATCAGCGGCAATTTTAGCTTTACCAACCTCCATGCCTATTTCGGCGAAGATTATATCAATAGAAACAACAACCCTACTAATCCTATACAAGGAATGATTAACATTGACGTAAATCTTGGAACCGCTGGCAGCTATCAGTTATTTCAAATGAAAGGTATAGTGAACAATACGGCAGGTGGCACTATCAATATTGCAAACCAGGCTGATGTCAGTTTACAAAACAATACGCTGAAAGCAGATATAAATATTACAAGCCTGAGACTTGGTGGGTGGCCTATAACAATCAACGGCAATAATTTTACGGGTAACTTTTTGCTGAACAATCTTGATGGCATTCAAGTTTATACCGGCGGCAACCAGTTTAACGGTACCACAAGTTTTATGGTGACTAATGGTAACCTTTTTACCGGTTATTCCGGGTTAGGAGCCAATACGTATAATGGAAATACAAGCATAACCATTGGTAATTGGGCAAATCTTTTTGAAAGTTATAACTATGGAAATCAATATAACGGCAACCTAACCATTAACCGAACCGGGATTAGTTCTAGCCAAGTCACCATCTTATTTAATGCCGGCCATGTTGCCATCAGTGGCAATTTTACTTTCTCCAATCCTCATGGCGGTTATATAACGCTCAACCAGAATGGGTCAGCATCTGCTCTTATCCAGGGTACGGTAAATATAGATGTAAGTAATGCCCTCGAATTTCGTATGCGAGGAGTGAGCAATAACACAGCCGGGGGAACCATCACCATAAATAATTGCGGAAGTATAAATATGAGTAAGGACACACTGCTGGCCAATGTAGCTGTTACCAATATTACCGGTTCGGGAGATGATGTATTTTACCAGAACAAGATCACCGGCAGTTTTACATTGTCAGATGATATTGCAAATGGAGCCGGCATATTTACCGGCGGCAATACCATAAACGGCGCTACGGCTTATACATTGAATTCCGCTGCTTCATTTAATACAAGTGCGGAAGGTCAGGGAAAGGATATACATAATGGCAGCTTTTCGCTAACAAGGAATGGCACAGGTTCGTTTGTTATTGCCAAGGACAATGATGTGGAATGGAATGGAGATGTTATTCTTAATTATCCTTCTTTTGTCAATTATAATCCTGCAAATAAAATAATTATTGGAGGCAGTAATAGCAGCATCCAACAGTTAGGCACAGCAGCAGTACTCATTCCGAACCTGCAAATGAATAAAACCGGTGGTGCTGCATTAACGCTGAACAGTCCACTTTATATCAGTAATAATTTGGACCTCAGCAACGGGATTATCAACAGCAATACAACTAATTTTTTACAGTTGAATGATAATGCCACAGTAACCGGCGCCGGTACTGCCAGCAATGTAAACGGTGTGGTGCAAAAAGCAGGTGATGATGCATTCAGTTTTCCAATTGGTACAGCAACTACTTTTAACCCCGTAGCTATGTCGGCTCCTGCGGGAGCTTCTGATATTTTTAGTGCTGAATACAAATCTGGGAACCCTTATAACCCGGCCAGCCACGCTGCTACGGTTGCAAAAGTGAGCGACTGCGAGCATTGGATTATAAACCGACTCAACGGTTCATCTAACGTAACACTGACCTTTACCTACGACCAGCCTTGCGCCGGACCCGGATATGTTACCAACCCTGCCAATGTGCATATTGTACACTGGAACGGCAACAGTTGGGACGACCTGGGCAATGGCGGATACAGCGGTGGTTTAACCGGAACGGTTACTACCGCAGGCCCGGTAAGTTCTTTTAGCCCATTTACAATTGCCAGTACCCACCTTATTCTTAACCCGCTTCCATTAACCCTGCTATCTTTTACAGCACAACCGGCAGGCAATACGGTTAAATTAAACTGGGCAACCAGCAACGAAATAAATGTATCGCATTTTGAAATAGAAAGAAGCAGTGATGGCGTAGCATTTTCAAAAATCGGTGTTGTAAATTCGATGTCGGCGAGCANNAAAATGCTGGATATGGATGGACGTTTTGAATTTAGTAAAATAGTGAATGTACATTTTAGCAGTGAGCATTTGGTTAGAATTTATCCGGTGCCAGCCAGTACAACTATTACACTTCAAGGGGCAAATCAATTTAAACAATTAGAAATTGTGGACATGCAAGGAAGGATATTGCTTCGTAAAAATATATCGCTGCAAAATGAAACAATAAATATTTCTTCCTTAGCAAAAGGAATGTATTTAATAAAGCTGAGTAATGGTAAAAAAACAGTTTCAGAAAAATTTGTAAAAGAATAATTTATTTATTCTGTTAACAAAAAAGCGCTTCGAAAAATCGGAGCGCTTTTTTTATTTAAGGTATTTGGAAATATTACCTGGTCAATTCCACCAATGCCTTTCCTACATTAGCATTCGGCATTTGAATATCCAACAAAGCTGCTACAGTAGGCGCAATATCTGTCATATACACTTCCCTATTTGTTTCACCCGGTTTTATATTCCAACCAAACCAAAGCAAAGGAATATGAGCATCATAAGGATTCCATGCGCCGTGTGTGGTTCCTTTTTTATTTCCATCAAAATATTGTGGCTTTACGGTGAACTGAATATCGCCGGAGCGTTTAGGGTTGTAGCCATTGCTCATCATTCTTTTTTGTGTTTCATTCATGGTAAAAGCGGCTAAATTCTCTAACTCTACTGCATGAACCACATAAGGATATTGTTTTAGTTTTTTTACAATAAATGCTTTGATGGCTTCTACATTTTTCCCCGAGTTTTCCAATACGGCATCGTTCAAATAAAATTGATAGTTATAAGCATAGCGAATGGCATCTTTGATAGCATAAGCAGAATCAATAGCCGCATTAATTTCATCCTTCATTTTGCGGTCGTCAAAATGTCCACCCGGAATTTGATACTGCTCTAAAAAGCCGGGATTATGCGCCACGGCATGGTCGGCAGTTAAAAAAAATAAATAATTTCCTCTGCCAATACGCATATCCAAAAAATTTAAAAAATCGGCCAGGTCTCTATCGAGCCTTGCATAAGTATCTTCTATTTCCAAAGAATTGGGCCCAAAAGTATGGCCAATATAATCTGTAGAAGAAATACTCAAAGCTAAAAAATCGGTGTACTCGCCCTTACCCATTTGTTCGTTAATCAAGGCTGCTTTTGCCAAATCAAAACTCATAGAAGTACCATG
This sequence comes from Chitinophagaceae bacterium UBA2793, assembly GCA_002352045.1. Classification (GTDB taxonomy): domain Bacteria; phylum Bacteroidota; class Bacteroidia; order Chitinophagales; family Chitinophagaceae; genus Ferruginibacter. The sequence continues at coordinate 7,647 of DEHT01000054.1, forward strand.
CGGTGTGGTTCTAATGGCAGCATATTTTGTTTTTGTAAGTTTCGATAGCTTGTGAGGAAACGATGGACTTGTTTCACCAGAAATATTGTTTTCAAATTCGTTGTCATCGTTTTCTGCCTGGGTATAGGCCGATAAGGGCAATAGTAAATTCCAATCTTTGGCCATGTATTTTGCCACCGGGTCGGTAGCATTAAAATCGTTTACCCATTTAGGCAGTTGGTCGTTTTTAAAATAATAAGTACTGCTAATCCATTTACCGGTTGCATCATCGTACCAATAAGCTGCATTGGCACTATGACCCGCAGGCAAAATAGCGCCACGGTCTTTTAAGGAAATGCCAATTACTTTACTTTTAAAATTATTGCTAAGTCTCAGCTCGTCGGTAACCGTAGTAGCCCATAAATTTTTAGGGCTCATTTTACCGGCAGCATTCGTACTTCCTACACCTGTTACAGTAGAATCGGCGGTACAATACATTCTGTTATCAATCGTTTTTTCAAACCAATCGTTGCCCACAATACCCATAGTAGAAGGAACGCCGCCTGTATAAACACAGGCATGTCCAACCGCAGTGTAAGTAGGTGTATAAGGAATTAAAGTATTTTCAAAACTATAGCCTTGCGAAAGAATTCTTTTAAAGCCGCCCTGTCCATACATTTTGTCGAATCTATGCAAATAATCCCAGCGCATTTGGTCAATTACAACCCCTATTACAAGCTTTGGTTTTTGAGTGGGTGGTATGGTTCTGGGTTGTGCAAAAACAGATATGGAGAAAAAAGTAATGAAAAAAAGGGCAAGCGTTTTATTAGTCATATTGAGGTAATTTTTTGCAAATATACCTTATCCATTAGGATTCTTCCACTCTTAAATGCTACCCTACCGTTATGCTTTTGGCCTTAATCCCTTAATTTTGCTGCGATTTTTAAAGGCAAACGCCCATTTATAAATTAAACCAATAATACAATATGGATGTTTTTGAAAAACTAGTGAAAGATGGTGGCCCAATTGGCCAGCACATGGACAGAGCCCACGGTTATTTTGCTTTTCCAAAATTGGAAGGTGAGCTGGGGCCCCGAATGAAGTTTCGTGGAAAGGATATGATTGTTTGGAGTTTGAACAACTACTTAGGATTGGTAAACCATCCGGAAGTAAGAAAAATTGATGCCGAAGCTGCCGCTATGTACGGCATGGGAAATCCCATGGGTGCCCGAATGATGAGTGGCAATACCGAAAAGCACGAAGCATTAGAAAAAGTTATCAGCAAATTTGTAAGCAGAGAAGATACCATGCTACTCAACTTTGGTTACCAGGGTATCATGAGCTGTATTGATGCATTGGTAAACAGGAGAGATGTAATTGTGTATGATGCAGAATCACATGCATGCATTGTTGATGGCGTTCGCCTGCACATGGGGCACCGCTATGCTTTTAAACACAACGATATTGAAGACTGCGAAAAACAACTACAACGTGCAACCGAAATGGCCGCTAAAAACGGTGGTGGCATTTTAGTAATTACCGAAGGTGTTTTTGGAATGGATGGAGAGCAGGGAATACTCAAAGAAATTGTTGCACTCAAACAAAAATTTGAGTTCCGCATTTTAATTGACGATGCTCATGGGTTTGGTTATATGGGCCCCACAGGTGGTGGTGCCGACCAGGCACAGGGATGCCAGGATGGAATTGATTTATACTTTTCCACCTTTGTAAAAAGTATGGGAAGCATTGGCGCATTCATAAGCGGGCCCAAAAATGTTTTGAAATATTTGCGCTACAATGTGCGTTCGCAAATATTTGCAAAGAGCCTGCCATTATTAATAGTAGAAGGTATGCTCAAGCGCATGGAAATGACCATCAACATGCCTGAACTCAGAGAAAAACTTTGGGCTAATGTTGAACGCCTGCAAACAGGATTAAAAGAAAGAGGATTTGATATTGGAAATACCAACTCGCCGGTTACTCCTATTTATATGAAAGGCGATGTGCCAGAAGCCACTCAAATGGTAATGGACTTGCGTGAAAATTATCATATTTTTTGCAGCATTGTAGTATATCCGGTAATACCTAAAGGTGATATTATCTACCGATTGATTCCTACCGCATCACATGGCTTTGAAGACATTGACGAAACACTCAAAGCTTTTGAAGAAACAAAAAAGAAATTGGATGCCGGTTTGTACAAAGCCGCCGATATTCCCGATATGGCCGAAGTCTCCAACTAATTTATAAAAGCTCCGTTGAAGAACGGGGCTTTTTTTGGGGGGTACTTCATTGTATGTAATTGTTTTGTCATTATAACTATCGCCATAATATTAAATCAAAAGTATTGGGTACTTTTATTATTCAAAAGCTGGTTGCCGATTAACTATCGGGCTAAACAAAATTTGTAACGGCGCTAAATAGTAACTTTAAAAAATAAAATATAACAAAATGAAAAAAATACTCTTCTTAGCAACATTCTTAATAGCCGGCACTATCGGTTATGCACAAACTAAAGACAATTCCAAAATTGTAGAAGCAAGTTGCGGACAATGCAACTTTGGATTAAAGGACAAAAAAGGCTGCGACCTTGCTGTAAGAATTGAAGGCAAAGCCTATTTTGTTACCGGCACCAGTATTGACAAACACGGCGATGCTCATGCTAAAGATGGCTTTTGCAATGTAGTTCGTAAAGCAAAAGTAACCGGAGATGTAGTTGATAATAATTTTGTAGCAACCAGTTTTGTATTGTTGCCTGTTGAGAAAAACAAGCAAAAATAATAATGCTGGAAAACGAAATTGAAATCATTTGTAGCGATGGACATGTAATGAAAATATATAGCTGGTTGCCCAATACGCAACCAGTTTGCATTTTACATATAGCACATGGCTTGGCCGAACATGCCCAACGATACAAAAGCATTGCGGCATTTTTTGCAGAACATGGTATGGCGGTATTTGTACACAACCAAAGAGCACATGGCAAATCCGTAACTCCCATTGATTTGTTGGGAATTACCGAGCCCAATTGGTTTTACCAACAAATCAACGATATTAATCTTTGCATTTCGCATCATCGTCAACATTTTCCTGATACCCCTATTTTTTTATTAGGCCATAGCATGGGTTCCTTTTTAGCTCAGCGTTATTTTCAAATGCATGGCAACTGTATTAATGGATTAATGCTGTCTGCAACTAACGGTAAAGAAGACCCATTGATGGGTTTTGGAATTTTTATTGCCAATCTTCAGCGAAAATTATTTGGAGAAAAATACAGGAGTAAATTGATAGATTATTTATCGTTTGTGCAATACAATAAAAAATTTAAACCCAACCGAACCAAGGCCGATTGGCTAAGCCGTGATGAAGCCCAGGTTGATGAATATGTAGCTGATGAATATTGCGGTTTTGTATCATCAGCATCTTTTTATTATTATTTTTTTAAAGGGATTAAAGATGCTTTTAGGAAAGAAAATATTTCCGGCATACCTAAAACTATTCCTGTGTATGCCTTTTCCGGCGACAAGGACCCGGTAGGCATGGAAGGAAAGGGTTTTATGGAACTTATAAAAAAATGGAAAGCCGCAGGCGTAAACGATTTCAGCTATCACTTATACAAAGATGGCCGTCATGAAATGATGAATGAAATAAACAGAGACGAAGTGTTGGAAAATTTGCTCGGTTTTATAAAGGCACATTTATAAACAACCCAAACAAAATTCAAATTACTTCTTTGAAAGTTTAAAAGCTTGCTTTCATCTTTTGATTAAACGCTACAAAAGTTTCGCCCTCTTTTTTCTCAACAAAATAGCGCAAGGGTGCCTCCATTTCTTTCGGCTTCATATAGCCGGATAAAGGTGCAGGACTTGCATCTATTTTTTCCAAAAAAATGGTATTGGGATAACTTCTATCACCCCTACTCAGCAAAAGAGCCAGCTCATTTGTTTTAAGGGCACTATTGAATCCGTATTTAATTTTATTAAACCAAACGCTGTCGGTTGATTCGGCATTGTACTTTACAGCATAGTAATGCTCATTGATGTAAGCGGCTACTTTTGCATTGCCATAAGTATTTTTATCCATCACTTTGCACCATCCGCACCAATCAGTATATAAATCAATAATAATGGGCTTTGGATTTTGGGCATAGCTTTTTTCCATTTCAGCAAAACTTATCCAATTCACTTTTTCTTTAGGTACCCTGCTAAAAGAAAATGAAATGAGTAGCGCAAAAGAAATTAATAAATAAACAAATGGCCTTTTCATACTATTAATAGTTTAATAACTTCGGGTAGCAATAAACGGAAAATTAATGCAAAAAATTGTGGTAGCCGTCACCGGCGCAAGTGGGTCTATTTACGCCAGGCAATTATTAACAAAGTTGTTACAAGCAAAAGAGCAAATGGAAGAACTTTCATTGGTAATGTCGGATAACGCTCAAAAGGTGTGGCAAACCGAACTGGGAAGCGATAGCTACAAGAACCTTCCCATTAAAATTTTTGACAAAAAAGATTTTATGGCACCCTTTGCCTCCGGCTCGGCACAATACAGTACCATGATAATTATTCCATGCAGTATGGGCACATTGGGACGCATTGCTCATGGCATTTCGGACGATTTAATAACCAGAACCGCAGATGTAATGCTCAAGGAAAGAAGAAAATTAATTTGCGTGGCAAGAGAAACGCCTTATAACTTAATTCAAATAAAAAATATGGAGTTGCTTACACATGCCGGTGGTATTATTTGCCCGGCAACGCCATCGTTTTACAGCAGGCCACAAACCGTTGAAGAAGTAGTAGCCACAGTGGTTGACAGAGTGATTGATTTGGCAGGAATAAAACAAAACAGTTTTAGATGGGGAAACGCTCAATAACTTTTTTTAAAAGTTAATTAAAAATGTAATGATGGAATATTTACCACTAATACTTATAGCATTGGGCATTTTGCTAATTATAATTTCTACCGTTTTTATGCTTCAGAATAAACAATTAAAAAACCATCGAAAAGCATTTTGGTTTTTCATTTTTCTTTCGCTTCCGGTATTAGGTTGGTTTCTTTATCAATCTTCGGCAGATTATAAAAAAATGTACAGGCGATTGCACTAATTTTTTAAAACTGGTCGGCCTTGTTTTGAGTCTGTTTTACAAAGGTGGACCACCTTTTTTAGAGTCTGCGAATTACAAAAAAACTTACAAAGGTCGTCCACCTTATACCAGCACCTTATTCTTAAATAAAAAAGCCCCGAAAATTATATTTCGAGGCCTACTAAAAATTCATTTTTAAATTAGTTGTTCATTATCTCAAATCCACCACTTCCACTCCCGGATATTTTTTAGCGTCAAAAACAAAGGTAGCATCCGATACCGCAGCGTTGGGCGTTAAAGAAGTGGTACTGTAGGTATAGCGGTTGCCGGTTTTTTCAAAAATTTTGGTGCTGCTGATGGCATTTTTATCAACATACAACAGTACTTTATGAAATGGCTTTGTTTTATCTATGGGTGTTAGCTCTACTTCCTTTAAAGTTTTTGCACCCACTTTTACCGGGCCGTTTAATTTGTATAAAAAATCTTTCTCGTAAAAATTAGTAAACAATTTTTGAGGTGTTAACGAATTGGCCGAAGGATCTAATTTGGTAATGGTTACCTCATTAGCTGCTTTATCAAAAGTCCATACATTGCTGCCGTCGCTAAAAATTTCCTGGCCGGTAACACTAATACGGTACTTCACTCCTTTCATATAAACAGTACCTGTTTTTACACCCAGGTTTTTGCCAGCAGCGTTTTCTATTTTAAGCGAAAATTTTGCAGTTACGGTTTTGTACGATTTGAATTTAGCACTTACAGCATCCAATACTTTTTTACCTTCGGGGTCGCTCTTGCCCATTCCTTTAGGCTGTGCCAATACAATGGCTGTAGAAAAAACGATTAATGCAATACTTGTAAAAAATTTTTTCATCAGTTGTTTTATTTTTTAATGAAAGCTATATAAATAGCCTGCCACTTGGGTGCGCAAAGATAAGCAATAGACTTTTTGCCACATCAATTGTTTAATACAATCCTCTAACAAACTGTTAATGTATCGGCTCCCAGGAAATTTCCTTCCAAATAAACCGTTTCATTTAAAAAGAAGCCTAATTTGCAGGCCTTCAACTTCAACACAACTATTGATGTAAAATAACTGACCCGTTGCCTCAAAAAGGCAATAACAGTTAACAATGTTTTACCAAAGTTTACCAATTACCATTACTGCGTATGGGTATTAATTTTTAAAGTAAACCATCAATAGTATAACCATGAGCCAACAACACATTCCGCTTTCGCAAAGAGAAAGCTATGAACCTTCAGCATTCACGCAATTTTTATGGTGGCTATCCACCGCCGAAAAAGAAATTTTAATTGACTCCGTAATTGACCGCAACCGCTATCGTATTATTGGCATGAGTGTTTTAGCCACCTGGATATTTGCTACACTCGCCTGGGCCTATTTTTTCAGCACCATGATAGCTTCTCTGTTAATGGCTGTAGCCTTAGGTTTGTTTATGGGCTTCATTATTTTAACCATCGACAGGGCGTTGATAAAAGGCATCACTAAATTCAACAAACGAAAATTTGGCCCCTTGCTTTTTAGAGCATTGATGGCAATAACCATTGGCACATTTATGGCACAACCTGCCGTGCTGTATATGTTTGATAAAGAAATAAAACTGCAAACTTCATTGGACAATGAAAATAAAAAAATTGCCAAACGTGCAGAGCTCGATTCATTATACAAAAACCAAAAAGAAGCATTGGCATTAAACAAAGCAAATATTCAAATGCAACTCGATAAAAAATATGCATTGGTTGACAGTGCCCGAAATAATTTTTTACGAGAAACAGATGGCAGCGGCGGTACCGGCAAAATAGGCATTAAAGATATTGCCATCGCAAAAAGAAATGAATACCAAAAACTGGATGCCGAATACCAGGCGATGCTTAAAACCGAGCAACCCAAACTGGATAGTCTGGATAAGGTTTTGGGAGAAATGGAAACCAAGATAAAAGCCGAGGAAGCAACTTTTGCAACTTTGTTCAACGATGGTTTTTTAACCCGAATTGAAGCCTTAAACAACCTTATAAAAAACAATACTGCCTTACTGTTTAGGTATTACCTCATTGTTTTTATTTTAATGCTGATAGAACTAATGCCTGTAATTGCCAAAACCCTTCTACCCTCCGGCAGCTACGACGAAAAAGTAATGCTGCGGGAAGAAATGGAGAAAGACATGGCCGGCAGCAATATGCGAAAAGAACAGCAGTTAAAAGAATTGTACAATCAAATGGCTTTCGACAACGATAAAGAAACCCTCACTGCATTTTTTACCCTTACCAAAGGCGACCGGGAAGAAAAGATAAAAGCCTTCAGTAAAAAATGGAAAGAAGAAAACCACCAAAGCTTTGATGGGCTTTGGGAAAAAATGAAAAANNTTCCATTGTATTCTTTCAAATTTTGGCACAATTTAGTTTTAGCCAAATAGTAATAATAAGAGATGTGGAAGGACAACGAAAATTAGTATGGCAAGATTTTACAGGTAAAGTGGATAAATCTTCTGCATTTGATGCTAATACCTATTACAACTATAAATATCAAACATCAGGGGTAAGGTTTATTGGAGACTCTGCTGTTATTGATGGCTTTAAAGTAATACTTGAATTAGACCCAAAAAAATCATGGGTGAAAAAGGATAAGCAAACTGATAATTTGCTTGTTCACGAGCAAGGCCATTTCAACATTGGCTTACTATTTATGAAGGAATTAATTGATCGCTTTAATAAAACCAATTTTAAAAAAGCAACATACAATAGCCAG
>DEHT01000013.1 GCA_002352045.1 Chitinophagaceae bacterium UBA2793
CTTATTTTCACCAGGTGCTCAAATCGTTCCTGCAGGGTTTCTACATGGCCAAACATCATGGTAGCCGATGTGGTAATATTGAGTTTATGTGCTTCGTGCATTATATCTAACCATTCCTGAGCACCACATTTGCCTTTACTGATTAATCTACGTACCCTATCCGTTAATATCTCTGCACCTGCTCCAGGCAAGCTATCCATCCCGGCTTCTTTCAATGCTTTCAAAACTTCATGATGGGTACTTTTTTCCAACTTGGTAATATGCGCCACTTCCGGCGGGCCAAGGGTATGCAACTTTATTGAAGGATATAATTGTTTTAATTGCTTAAACAAATCAACATAAAACGAAAGACCCAATTCGGGATGATGGCCTCCTTGCAATAGCAATTGGTCGCCGCCGTATTTAATGGTTTCTTCTATTTTTACTTTATAGGTTTCTATATCGGTTATATAAGCATCTTTATGTCCGGGTATCCGGTAAAAATTACAAAACTTGCAATTGGCTATGCACACATTGGTGGTGTTTACATTACGGTCAATTTGCCAGGTTACTTTACCATGAGGTACTTGTTTTTTACGCAGCTCATTGGCCACATACATCAAATCGGTGAGTGCAGCGTTTTCAAATAAAAACACGCCTTCTTCAACAGATAGAAATTCAAAATTTAATGCCCTGGAAAGTAGTTCGTTAATATTCATTTATAAAAATATTTTGAGGTACAGATAAGTGAATTAGTTCCGTTTGTAACAGGTTTTGCAAAATTACGGTCATTCATTGGTAAATTACTATTGCTTATGCTATTTAAAAAAATCGTTTTAATTCTTTTTCTTATTCAAAATTTGGCTTATGCCCAATTGGAGAGCAACGAGTTTGATTCTACATTTATAACCCGCTTTTCTTTTAGGCAATTTAGCGGAGGAGTAATAGTGGTAAAAGCGGCTTTTGAAAATATTAAAGACAGTTTGAATTTTATTTTAGATACCGGCAGCGGTGGTATATCGCTGGATAGTGCAACCTGCGAAGAATTCAATATTGACTCAAGGCTTTCGGATACTACCATTACCGGTATTGGTGGTAAACGAAAAGTTAGTTTTTCGTTTAATAAAACCCTCCACTTTCCGGGCTTTGATTTAAAAAAGCTAAACTTTCATATTAACAACTACGAAATACTAACGGCAGTTTATGGCGAAAAAATTGATGGCATTATTGGTTACAGTTTGTTTAGCCGATATATAGTTAAAATTAATTTCGATAGCCTTTACATTTCTATCCATCATCCCGGAAAAATAGATTATCCCAGGGGAGGTACATTGCTTAAACCTCAAATAAATGCCATACCGGTGTATCCGTTAAGTTTTAAAGATGGGAAAAGAATGCGTTCCGATTTTTATTTTGATACCGGCGCAGGGCTCTGTTTGTTACTTGCAGAACAATATGCACAAGACAGCAATTTTTTAATGAGCAAAAGAAAACCGGTAGTAACGCAAACCGAAGGAATGGTTGGTATGGTACAAATGAAATTAACGGTAGTTAAAGAAGTTAAACTTGGGCCACATCGTTTTTACAATGTACCCACTTATTTGTATAAAGACGACTACAATGTTCTTAGATACCCTACAGTAAAAGGGTTATTTGGAAACGAACTACTCAGGCGATTTAATATGATAATTAACTATGGTCAAAAAGAAATTCATCTTTTGCCCAATAGCCATTTTGGCGAGCCTTTTGATTACTCTTATACCGGGCTTGGCTTTTATGTAATGGATGGCAACATTCAGGTAGAAGATGTGGTAAAGGATTCGCCGGCAGATAAGGCCGGTTTTAAAGTTGGCGATATTATAGTATGTGTAGGGTCTAACTGTAGCAACAAAATACAGTCGTATAAAAACAAATTGCTGGTTGCCAACCAGCGAATTAAAGTAGTTGTTCGTAGAGACAATCAGTTGTTGGAATTGAACATAAAAACCGGTTCTATATTGTAGTTTTATTTGTAGGCAATAGTTTCACAATAAAAAGCAGTTTTGCCAACTCCCTTCTCGTAAATTTGCCGAATGATAGAATTTGAAAGATTTGTTTTAGACAATGGCCTTAGGGTTTTGGTGCACAAAGACTCCAGCACCCCAATGGCAGTTGTAAATATTTTATATGATGTAGGAGCCAGGGATGAAGACCCTCAAAAAACAGGCTTTGCTCATTTATTTGAACACCTTATGTTTGGTGGTAGCATTAATATTCCATCTTATGACGAGCCTCTACAAATAGCAGGAGGAGAAAACAATGCATATACAACCAACGATTTCACCAATTATTATTGCCAGTTACCTGCAGAAAATATTGAAACTGCTTTTTGGTTAGAAAGCGACCGCATGCTAAGCCTGGCCTTTAGTAAAAAAAGCCTGGAGGTGCAGCGTAAGGTAGTGTGTGAAGAATTTAAAGAACATTACATCAACAAACCCTATGGCGATGTGTGGCACAAAATGCGTGAATTAGTTTATACCACTCACCCCTATAAATGGATGACGATAGGAAAAGAATTAAAACATATTGAAGATGCCACATTGGATGATGTAAAAGCTTTTTTTAATAAACACTACAATCCTTCCAATGCAATATTGGTAGTTGCCGGAAATGTAGAAACTGCACAGGTAAAACAATTGGCAGAAAAATGGTTTGGTTCTATTGATGCCGGAAAAAAATATGAAAGAACCCTGCCTATAGAACCCACTCAAACTGCCGCAAGATTTTTAGAAGTTAAAGCAGAGGTTCCCTTAGATGCACTTTATAAATGCTGGCATATTTACCCCCGCACAGATGAACGATACTATACAGCCGATATCATTAGCGATATTTTAAGCAGCGGCACCTCAAGCCGATTGTTTCAAAGCCTGGTAAAAGAAAAAAAACTATTTAGCAATATTGATTGCTACCACATGGGCAGCAACGATGCCGGTATAATGGTAATTGAAGGCAAACTGGTAAAGGGCGTTGATATTAAAACAGCAGATGCCGCTGTGGAAGACGAATTAAAAAAAATGCAGGATAAAGGCATTAATGAAACCGAGCTGGAAAAAGTAAAAAACAAAGCCGAAAGTGCTATGGCTTTTGAAGACATGAGTATCACTAACAGGGCTTCGAGTCTTGCAATTTATGAACTGCTGGGCGATGCCAATTTAATGAACATGGAATTGGAAAAATACAAAGCCGTTACGGTTCAAAAAGTAGAAGAGCAATGTAAAATCATTTTTAATGAAAGCAATTGCAGCACTATGTATTATTTAAGCAACAACTAAAAAGAATGAACAGAAAAATAGCGCCTGCAATTGTAGATGCAATAGATTTTAAATTACATTTAAAACCCTACGATCATTATACGCTCGATAATGGAGTTTCTGTATATTCCATCAACACCGGAAGCCAGGATGTGGTACAACTCGAAATTGTATTTTTTGCCGGAAGTCGTTTTGAAACCCAAAACGGTATTGCGGCTGCCTGCAACTTTTTATTAAAAAACGGCACCAATAAAAAAACTGCATTTGAAATAAGCGAAGTATTTGATTACTATGGCGCCTATTGCAACCGTAGTTGCTATAGCGAAACCGCCGTTCTATCACTACATACACTAAGCAAGCATATTGACCATGTATTACCGGTGATGACTGAAATGTTAAGCGATTCCATATTTCCACAAAGCGAACTGGATACTTATAAACAAAACAGCAAACAACGGTTATCGGTAAACTTGCAAAAAGCCGAATTTGTTGCCACCCGATTAATAGACAGTTATGTTTTTGGCAAAGAGCATCCTTATGGCAAGTATAGCTCCATAGAAGATATTGATGCCTTACAGTTAGATGCTATAAAGCTATTTTACGAGCAGTATTACAAAAACGGAACAGCCATCGTTTTTGTAGCCGGTAAGTTGCCTGCCGATATGGATAAAAAACTAAACGCCGCTTTTGGAAAATTAAGTCTTAGCGCTGCAAACACAAATAGCACCTCTCTAATAGAAACCACACCATCATCACAAAAACAATTCAGGATACAAAACGATGCACAGGCTGTACAGGGAGCCATTAGGTTAGCATCGGCTTTTCCGGGAAGACATCATCCCGATTTTAAAAAGATAATGTTATTGAATAATATTTTCGGGGGATTTTTTGGAAGCAGGTTAATGGCTAATATTAGAGAAGATAAAGGATATACCTACGGCATCTATTCTTACATACAAAATCATATTCAACAAACAAGCTGGCAAATAAGTACCGAAGCAGGTAAAGATGTGGCAGAAGCCACTATTGAAGAAGTATATAATGAGATGAAACTATTGAGAGATACGGTTGTAGAAGAAGATGAATTATTGCTGGTAAAAAATTATATGATTGGGTCAATATTGGGCGATTTGGATGGGCCTTTTCAAATAATTGCCCGTTGGAAAAATATTGTTTTAAACAATTTAGACGAAGCCTATTTTTACGATTCATTAAAAGCTATAAAGGAAACGCCTGCGGAGGAAATACAGTCGTTGGCAAAAAAATATCTTCAACCAGAAAACTTTTATGAGTTGATTGTTTATTAAACTTTGTTTTTTAGATGATGTTGTGAAGCTGTGAGTAAGCAAATAAAGCAGTTCTCATACTGTTTTATTATCAATCAGTTTTAGTAAAAAGAAAAAAGGAAGCATTTTTGTACGCTCCCTTTTTTCCAACATTCAATTTAAAGATTCTCGTAGCGGTACAACGAATCTATTTCCGAATCGGAATTTAATTCACAAACCGGCTTAATAATTCCATCGGCGAGTCCATAAACCCAGCCATGTAAATAAGGTTTGTGCCCGTTTTTCCAGGCGTGTTGTATTATACTTGTTTTTGCTAAATTGATTACCTGCTCTCTTACATTTACTTCAACCATTTTGTTGAACCTTTCTTTTTCATCGGTAATAGAATCCACTTCAGATTTATTCATCCTATAGATATCCTTAATTTCCTTTAACCAGTTATCTATAATACCCAGGCTTTGATTGCCCATAGCAGCTTTTACACCCCCGCACCCATAATGACCGCAAACAATAATGTGTTTTACTTTCAAAACTTCTACGGCATATTGTAATACACTCAATAAATTTTGATCGGTATTAACTACCAGGTTGGCAATATTACGATGGATAAAAATTTGCCCCGGTTGAGTTTTTGTAATTTGATTGGGAGGAACCCGGCTATCGCTACAGCCTATCCATAAAAATTCGGGAGTCTGTTGATTTTCTAATCTTTTAAAATATTCAGGATCGGCTTTTTGCTGTTCCTTTGACCATTCTTTATTGTTGACTAATAATTTTTCGTATGACTGCATTTTATTTCTGTTTAATTGTTTTAAAAAAATGACACATTAATTGGCCTGGTCTTTTACACCGGCAAGATTGGCTGTACGGTTTTTTATTCTTCCAGAGTCGTTATAAGTGCTGTTTTGTAGTTCTACTTTAATATTTTTCAGATCTGCATGTTGAGTAAATTCATCAATTGTATCCAGTACATCTTTATCAATAAATTCTGCACGGGTCATGTCAATAATTACTGTTGAATTTTCTTCTACCGATTCTAATTGTGCTTTTAAAATAGGTTTACTAAAGAAAGAAATATCCTTACGCATTCTTATAAGTGTTTTACCATTTTGCTTTGAAACAAAAATGGCTGTGCGAAAATTACTTCTAATAATAAAGAAGATAGCAACGGCCAAACCGATTAATACACCTTTAAGTAAATCGGTAAAAACGATAGCGAGTACCGTAACAACAAAAGGCATAAACTGGTTCCAGCCTTTAGAATAATAGTCTTTAAAAATGGATATTTTAGCCAGCTTATATCCGGTAAAAATAAGGATAGCTGCAAGGGCTGCTTTTGGAATAAGGTTTAATACACCCGGTACAAAAGCTACACAAATTAAAATAAGCGTACCATGAAAAATAGCACTTAGTTTTGTTTTTGCTCCTGCATTCAAGTTAGCACTACTTCTAACAATTACACTGGTTAAAGGAAGGCCACCCAACATTCCGCTTATAACATTTCCGGTACCTTGTGCCATTAATTCTCTATTGCTGGGAGTTACTCTTTTATAGGGGTCTAGTTTATCTACGGCTTCAATACCCAGCAAAGTTTCCAGTGAGGCTACCAATGCTAATGTAAAGCCTATCACCCACACATCGGGATTTGTTATATAGCTCCAGTCTGGAAATTTAAAAAACGAAAAAAATTCTTTAGGAGAATTGGCTACGGGAATATTTACCAGGTGCGAACCATCAAGTCCACCGGTTCCGGCACTCAAAACCTGGTTAATAAGGGTACCCACAATAACCACTACAAGAGGCCCGCTTATTAGTTGAAATATTTTTTTGCTTTTTACCCATTTGGTTTCATAAACAATAAGTATAAGAATGCCTAATACACCAATGATTACAGCAAGCCATGTAGGATCTTTTAGTGCATTCAAAACTGCCACAAAAGTATTTTCGCCGGAGCCTTGAAAGCTTTCATCGCCTTCGTTATTTTTTTCGTAGCCAACTAAAAAAGGCAATTGCTTTAAAATTAAAATAATACCAATGGCGGCCAACATGCCTTTAATAACAGCATTAGGAACATAGTCGCCTATTACGCCTAATTTAAAAACACCCATTATCAATTGAATCGCACCGGCCACAACTACTGCAAGAAAGAATGCTTCTACAGCCGGTAGTTTTAAAACGGCCGCCGCTACAATAGCGGTAAGACCGGCTGCAGGCCCGCTCACGCTTAAATGGCTACCACTTAAAATCCCAATTACAATACCACCAACCATTCCGGCAATAATGCCACTAAACTCACTTACACCGCTGGCAACCGCAATGCCCAGGCACAGTGGAATAGCTATTAGAAATACAACAATCGAAGAGGGTATATCTGAACCAAGATTTGTGAAATATTTTTTCATCGTAAAATTTTCTTTAGAACCTGTAATGAATTAATGATGCTATTACAGCATACTGTTGCCCAAATGCGGGAACGGCCTTATGTATTTAAAATATCAATACGGCCTTGCACAATGCTGTTTATACTGTAAAAAGTTGTACTCGTTTGTATGCTTTATTTAATACGCCTACCCCATTAGCCGATGTTTTGAGAACGGCAGATACAGCAGAACATTCACACAAAAAGTGTTTTACAAATAATTTGATAATAGCAATTTCTACACAACCGTAAGGTTGTGAGCACAAAAAATTAAGCTACTTTGGGAGGGGGTGAAATAAGTTCGTAATGAACAATTTGAAGTTTTTCGGCATCTAAAATGCGATGGCGAAGTAAAATATCGAGCCATGCAAATTCTCTAAAAGAATGTTTGTGATCGTGCAGGTATTCTTCCTGTACGGTAGGGCCTCCATTTGTAGATTTTGATTTTTCTTCTACCGGGCTGGGTGCTTCTGTTTCGTTTTTATCCGCATCTTGAATGCTGGTTTTTGAACAGATAAAATGCTCGTTGTAAACTATAAAGTTTGCCCCGGTTAGTAATAGTAAACCTAGTACCATTACTATAATGGAAAGCACTTTTTTTACAGAAAGGCTTTGGTTGGTTACTTTTATTGAGTATATCATTGAACGGGTGCAAAGATAATTGGAGCAATTTAAAAATCCACCAATAAATGTAATACAAGTGTAATTGTTTTCATTAAAAAAATGTTAACGAAAAAAGGCTCACTATCAAAGCAAGCCTTCAAACGATTTATAATTACACTATTAAATATTTAATCCTCCGCAGGCGCTAATGGTTTGCCCGGTTACATAAGCACTTAAATCACTGGCTAAAAACAAAGTAACATTTGCAATGTCTTCTGCGCTTGCAAATCGACCCAGTGGAATACCGGCTTTATATTTTTCGGCAGCATCTCCATCTTTTAAATAGCTGGTCATATCGGTTTCTACAAAACCCGGAGCTATGGCATTGCAGCGTACATTGCGGCTTCCTAATTCTTTAGCCACCGATTTGGTAAATCCTATTACGCCTGCCTTGCTGGCGGCATAGCTACTTTGGCCTGCATTGCCCATTTCGCCAATTACCGAGCTCATATTAATGATTGAACCGGCCCTGGCTTTCATCATAGGTTTTATTACCTGCTTGGTCATATAAAAAACACTATTGAGATTTACTTGTATCACTTCTTCAAATTGTTCGGGGCTCATGCGAAGCAGCAAATTATCCTTTGAAATACCGGCATTGTTTACACAAATATCTACTGTGCCAAACGCTTGTATTACATCGTTTACGAATGCTTCGCAAGCTGCAAAATTGCCGGCATTGCTTTGATAGGCTTTTGCTTTAACACCTAAATCTATCAATCTTGCTTCCAATGCTTTCGCTTTATCGGCACTGTTATCGCTTACAAAACTGAATGCGACATTGGCTCCTTGTTCTGCAAACTTAATAGCTATTGCTTCGCCTATGCCACGGGCGGCACCGGTTACTATGGCTGTTTTTCCCTGGAGTAATTTCATGTTTCTATATTTCTAAATGATTGATAAAATGAACTTGTAAATATAATTGAACAATTAGAATAATTGAATTGGAATAAATTTTTGTCAAATCAATTTCCCCTAAAAATCTTTTTAGCTCATAGATAAAATTTCTTCTACAAAACTTCTTTCATTGCTCAACCTTGGCACTTTGTGCTGTCCACCTAATTTGCCTTTGCTGCGAAGCCAGTTTGCAAAACTACCCTTTATTAACTTGTGTACTACAGGCATACGAAGCGCAATATCTTTGTGACGTTTAGCTTCATAATCGCTGTTTACATTTTTTAGTTCGGCATCCAATGCTTCTGTAAAAGCCTGCATACTCGCCGGCTCTTTTTCAAATTCTATCAACCACTCATGGGCGCCATTGCTATCTTCAGAAAAATACATGGGTGCGGCCGTATAGTCGTTTACTATGGATCCGGTTTGTGCAGCCGCATAAGCAATTGCTTTATCGCTGTTATCAACAATTACTTCTTCACCAAAAGCATTCATGTAATGTTTTAATCGGCCCGTTACAATTATACGGTAGGGATTTACTGAAGTAAATTGAATGGTATCTCCTACCAAGTAGCGCCATAAGCCTCCTGTAGTACTAATAATGAGTGCATAGTTTTTTCCTGTTTTCACTTCATTTAAACCAACGGTTTGTGGATTATCTTTTCCATATTCCTCTACCGGTAAAAATTCATAAAAAATACCATGCTCTGTAAATAAAGTCATGCCATCATCGTTTGGTTTTTCTTGTGCTGCAAAAAACCCTTCACTGGCATTATATACTTCTAAGTAATTAATAGGTGCTCCTATTATTTTTTCAAACTGAGCCTTATAGGGTACAAAAGAAACACCCCCATGCAGGTACAATTCAAGATTGGGCCAAACCTCTTTGAGCGTTTGCGCATTTTTTATTTCTAAAATTCGTTTGAATAAAATGAGTGTCCAGGTAGGAACGCCAGCAACAGATGTAACATTTTCGTTGGCGGTTGCCTGGGCTAATTTTTCAATTTTGGTTTCCCACTCGTCGAGCAAAGCAATGCTCAATTCGGGGGTTCTTAGCCATTGCCCCCAAAAGGGTGAATTTTGCATCAGTACGGCACTTAGGTCGCCATATTGTATTTCATCATTTAACTTATTAATCTGGTGCGAACCACCAACTACCAACCCTTTTCCGGTAAGTAACTCACTCCCCGGAAAGTTTTTATAATAATTGCTAAGCACATCTTTGTTTGCCTTGTAATGGTTATCCTGCAGGCTTTCTTCGCTCATTGGAATAAACTTACTTTTATCGCTGGTGGTGCCGCTGCTTTTTGCAAACCAATTGATAGGGGTGTTCCACAAAACATTTTCTTCGCCTTCCATCATTCTTTGAATGTAGGGCTTCAGGCTATCGTAATCCTGAATAGGAACCGCTTTTTTAAACTCCTTTACATTAAACAGTTTGGTGAAGTTGTATTTTTTTCCAAACGAGCTGTATTGTGCTGCTGTTACAAGTTCCTGCAACACTTCCCGCTGGGCAGCCTGTGGATGGTTAATCCATTTTTCTATGCGCCAAAGGCGCATACGGGCTAAAATTGATATTGCCGGCGAAAGCAGTTTCATGTGTGGCAAGATAAAACATTGAACTCAAATAGCATAACGGTGCCATCATTTACAATTGAGCTCAAAGTTTTTAGTAATATGATTGGTAAGGCAGCGGCTTCGTACATCGGAGTAAGGGTGTGTTCTAAAAAAACTGAGCCAATCTTGCTTTTGTTCGGCCTTTGCCATTTGGTCCCAAAATTGTTTAATGGCACAAATATCATAACCCGCTTTCCAGGTAAGGTCGAGCCCATAATAGTCGGCTTCCAACTCCTTTTTTTGATTGAATGATCCTGTTAGTATTCGTTTAATGGCAACTACAGCTTCTCCCCAATCGCCTAAATATTTTTTACCTGCTTTTACCTGCTTTAATGTGTTTTTAATGTGGCCTTTTTCGTTGTGGCCAATTTCATGGCCAATAATTGCATACAACTGGTCGTTGTTTTTAGTTTGCTTTAGCATGGCCGTTGTAATAAATATTTTTCCTCCTATGGTATAGGCGTTTACAGTGGTATCATCATCCAATACAAATATTTTGTATTGTATATTGCTGGGGTTGTTTCGCTGGGTTACTAATTTTTGTAAAATGGTATCTAATTTATATTGTGCTTTATGGCCTTCATAAATTTTAAAATCGTTTTTCTTTAGCGACTCCAATAAAAAAGTATCTCCGTATCTCATTTGTTCTTCATCGCTTACATCAATATTATAGGTAACCAGCTTGTTGATGATCTCGTCGGCCTTTTCCCAGCCATTGTTGTCATCGCCGGAGTCTTTAAGGCATTCATAACTGTAGGTAATACCCGAAGGCAATTTTCTTTTTGTGCCGGATTGATCTGAAGTATTTTCATTTCCTGTTTGATTGCACGAACTAATGAATGCAAATAATATCAACCCTCCTAAAAACAATTGAACAGGTTTCATGAGTATAAATAAAATTTAAGAAGGATTGCCTGCTGCCTCTTCGTGCAAATAGTCTTTTCTTTTTAATTCAAAATTTCTACCCAGATATAAGCGACGCACCTGCTCATCGCCGGCCAGTTCTTCGGCGGTGCCATGCTTAAAAATTTTACCATCAATCAGTAAGTAGGCTCTGTCGCAAATAGAAAGCGTTTCGTTTACATTGTGGTCGGTAATGAGGATACCAATATTTTTATATTTTAATTTTGCAACTATCGATTGAATGTCTTCTACTGCAATAGGATCAACACCGGCAAAAGGCTCGTCGAGTAAAATAAATTTAGGATCAACTGCAAGGGCTCTTGCTATTTCTGTTCTTCTTCTTTCGCCGCCACTTAAAGTATCGCCATTGTTTTTTCTTACATGTTGCAGGCGAAATTCTTCAAGCAAACTTTCCTGCTTTGCTTTCTGTTCTTTTTTTGAAAGTCTGGTCATTTCCAATACAGCAGCAATATTGTCTTCTACACTTAACTTTCTAAAAACACTGGCTTCCTGTGGCAAATAACCAATACCCATTTGAGCCCGCTTGTACATGGGCAGCTTTGTAATATTAATATCGTTCAAAAAAACTTCGCCTTCATCGGGCTTTATAAGTCCTACTACCTGGTAAAAGGAAGTGGTTTTGCCTGCTCCATTTGGACCAAGCAAACCTACAATTTCGCCCTGGCTTACATTAAAAGACACGTGATTTACCACCGTGCGGCTTCCATAAATTTTTACAAGGTCTTTGGTTTGTATGGTTAGGCTCAAGTTGTAGTTTTTTACAAAAATAAGCGCTGCGTTTTTATAATAGGTAAAATACACACAGGATTACCAAAAATTTAAATGCATATTAATGGAACCAAATGATAGAAGGAAACCTTGTTTCTGTATGATGCAGACAGCTTTGTTACTGTTAGTTGGTATTTCTTATAATTCTGTAAATAGGGTATTGTTATGCCCCATTGTTGGCTTAAATTCGCAAAAAATTTTATATACCCATTCCGAGATGAAAGTTATTGATCACATCAGCCAGTCTACAAAACCATTAGTAAGTTTTGAAATTTTACCGCCTTTAAAAGGAAAAGGTATTCAATCTTTATACAATCATTTAGACCCATTAATGGAGTTTAAGCCATCTTTTATAAATGTAACTTATCATAGAAGCGAGCATGTATTTAAGAAAAAGGTAGATGGCACTTTTGAAAAAGTGGTAGTACGCAAAAGACCCGGCACCGAATCTATTTGCGCTGCCATTATGAATAAGTACAATGTAGATACCGTTCCACACTTAATATGCGGTGGTTTTGGTATTAATGAAACTGAAGATGCTTTAATTAACCTCAACTACCTGGGTATAGATAATGTGCTGGTGCTGCGTGGTGATGCTGCTAAAAACGAAGCCAGCTTTGAACCGGAGCCGGGTGGACACAAATATGCATCGGATCTTTTAAAACAAGTGGTTAATCTAAACTCGGGTATTTATTTGGAAGAAGAATTGAAAAACACCACTAAAACAAAATTTTGCATTGGCGTAGCCGGCTATCCCGAAAAACATTTTGAAGCTCCCAATATGGACTCCGATTTACAATACTTAAAACAAAAAGTAGATGCCGGAGCTGATTATATAGTTACACAAATGTTTTTTAATAATCAAAAATATTTCGATTTTGTAGATGCCTGCCGTGCTATTGGTATTACCGTTCCTATTATTCCGGGATTAAAACCTATCTACACTAAAAAGCAATTAACAGTTCTGCCAAAAGTGTTTCATATTGATCTTCCTACAGACCTTAGTAATGCAATTATGAAATGTAAAGACGATACCGAGGTTGAAAAAGTAGGAACAGAATGGTTGCTAACACAGTCAAAAGAATTATACAAAGCAAATGTTCCCGTATTGCACTACTATACATTAGGAAGGCCAAATATGGTATGCGATGTGATGAAAGCCTTTTTGTAATATATTGTTGATATAAGAACGGGGATTTGCTCTGCAATTACTTTAATGTAAAAATCAATAATGCAAGCTCGTATTCTTATATCTTTTTTTTGCAGTGTTATTACTATTACAGCAAGTGCACAATTTGGCAAATGGAAATTATATATTGCCGAAAAGCCCGACAGTTTATATAATTTAAGTGCAGTGAGCTTTGTTAGAAAAGAGATGATTTCCTATCCGTTGTTTTATCCTTTTGAACAATCTCTTGTAATACTTAACCATGCTTCCTCCACTGAAAAAATGTCGAGAGCGGGCATAATACTCAATGCTAAAACAATTACCGTTGAAACCTATAATGTTGAATTTTTTTTAATGGATGGGTTAGATTCTCTTAGGATTTTTGCTAACATAGAGGCAAACGAAACCTATCATGGAAGGTCGGCCCTAACTTCTGTTTTAAATTTATTTTCAAAAGAAGAAGATAAAGACCCGCAGGACGAACCCTATACTTTATCGGAAGTAAAAAAAATAAAAGGTTTTATTGAATATAAAAACCAAACAGCTTATTTTAAAAACGACAGCTTGATATTGGGTTCCGAAATTTTGATAATGAAAGGGGCATCAAAATTGGTACATAAAAAAAATAGCCGCAGAATTAAAAAAGCAAATAAAAATTATCATGCTTCGGGAAACGGCTTTGCGAAGGAGCGGATTAGAAAGATTAAACTTTCAATTTAGCACAAACGTAAGCAAAACCATTTTTTCAATTTGCTAATTTACATCTTAAAAGCAAATAAAAAATGGTTTTGNNTGCACAAACCTTGAATTAACCACTTAACCCGCTCTTTTGCAAAACCTTTGTTAGGCGATGGCTTTATTTTTTTATTAAATTATAATTTTCGTCAACAGTATAATTTGTTGTTAGTTCTAAGTCATCTAAACGTTCAAAAATATATTCTAAAACTACTTCATCATAATCAGGCGCATATTCAAGTATTGTAGTATCCCACCAAGAATTAATTGCCTTTTCAATAATTTTAAATGTAAATTCCAAAGTGAAATCAGAAAGTGATATTGCAGGAATTGCAAAGTGTATTATTTGGTTTCTAATTCTTCCAAACTTATTATATAATTCAATAGGCTCTATTTTGTAACCGGTAGTAGCCCAAAGTCTATCAGGTAATTCCGAATACATTATTGTTTGACCGTGTTCAATCAAATCTTCCATTTTAATATTCCCATCTAGTAAGTTTGCTTCTTTAGGTATTTTGGTAAATACAAGTAATGGATGCTCTTCTACAATTTTAGACTTTATTAAAATTTCAAAACCATTTGCAACTTGAACAAGACCCATTGCGTGAGAATAGGGTTCTCCGTATTCGGAAAAAGTAGCATTAACAACTCCTTTAGCTACCATTGACAAACCAAAATCTCTCATTTGCGATGCGATTTTGAATTTGTCTTTAATTGCAAGATGGTTATTTTTACCGTTCAAACCGTGAAAAAAACCTAAAGTATAAGCTTCTATTGCGCTTCTATGTCTACGATCTCCTCTCTGACTTTCTTCTAAATTTGTAATAAAGTTTTCAAGATCAAAATTCAATAATCTTTGACTGCCATTTTCTAGTCCTTTCTCATACGCACAAGATGCACATTTATGTCGTTCAAAGCTACCTTGACTAATAGGTAAGTCTTTTACGATTAGATCAGTATCAGTATGATTTTTATTACAAGCCACTTTTTATTCTTCAGTTTGGTTTATTATCCAGTTTGTCCAACCAATTATTGTTGATGATCTTCGGAAATATGTCGAGTCAGAACCAACATTGTATAATTTTGATCGCTTCATAATTTCAACAATTGTTTGTTTGTCTGGAATTTCTCCGTTGTTAAGAAAGAGTTTCAGCGTTTCTTTAAATGGTTTGTGGGAAACAATTAGTCTTACAAATNNTAAGGTTTAGGTTAAAAACTTGTTTTCCTTTCGTTGTCAAGAAACAGCCTGTCTGACCTGTTAATGAATCTCTACCAGTATCAATTAACCCTAAATATTTACCTGCATTAGAATAATAATCTGTTTGTCGTCCGTCAAAGTCATAGTTTTGAGTAATATCCTCTTTTGTGATAAATTCTTTTTGTTTCAAAAGTTCACAAAGGTTGATCACTCTTTCAAAACTGTCTGCTTGCGGAAAAGGAATTTCAGGTTCTTTGATAGATTTTGTAGTGTCAATAATTTGGGCTAATGCTTCAATGTTAAAGCTGCCTTCTTGAACTACATATTTTCTGTGTTTAACAAGAACTAAAGAGTTGTAATGATTGACGTTGGAAAATGCATATTCTCTTAAATGAAAAACTCCATTTGAGTAAATCAAAAATATTGGACGGACTTGTTTTTGAACTTTACCACTCCACAGTTTAAATGGATAGTAAAGTTGTCTAACAAGAAAATCGTCCGAAATATAGTTCTTTGCTTCTATAAGATTTAAAGAGTTGTCGCCCTCATAACCTCCGTCAATTTCTACTTGGGAATTACCTACGTTAACATTAAATAACCCCTTGGATGAGTTGATGCCGAAATTAAATGTTGATGAACTCATACGTCCACTAACGGTTGGTAATAAATTTTCTTCATTTGTGAAATCGTGAAGGATTTTTGAAACGAAAGCACAGTTGATAGCTGTGGCTTCACTTGTTATGTCACGATAATCAAGACTTTCTAAAAATGTTGGAAATTCTATTGGCGAAACTTCTATATCGTCAGTGTTGAAGTCACAAAATGTTTCAAATTCTCCAATAACATAACCTCCTCTTGAAGTTGGTAAAATTGAAAGATTGTTGTCTGCAAAAAGTTTTGGAAGTTGAGATTTATGATCAAATTTCGTCATCAATCTTGCTTCACGAAATTCATTAATTTTTGTTGCAGTAATCTCAATATGACCATCTTTCAAAATCTTGTCAAGGATTTTATGCTTTTCAAATATCTTTTCCCACGCAAGATCATTCTTGGATTTACTCATAATTTCTGATTAATACTNNGACTTCTCCACGGTCAGCACCGTTTGAGTTAATTGCTCGGTTTGCTTTTACAATAGTTATTTTATAGTCTTTATATAAATCCTTAATAAAATCTGCTGATGAATTTGAAAGTAAGAATTTTACACCTTTTTTATTTAATTCATCACAAGCAGCTTTTAGGTCAATTTGGTCATACATATTCCAACCGCCTTGAACATAACCTGTAAAGTTTGAACTTTCAGAAATTGGATGATATGGTGGGTCTAAATACACGAAACATTTTTTATCTGCTTGTTTTAAAACATCAGAATAATCGCCACTTTTAATATCTATATTATTACTNNTACAATGTTTGGATTTTTGTAACGTCCAAAAGGTGAGTTAAATTCGCCTGCATTATTTACTCTGTAAAGCCCATTAAAACAAGTTTTGTTTAAAAAAATTATTCTTGAAGCTCTTTGAACAGTAGTAAGTTTTTTAAACTCACCGTTTCTGTCTAAACTTCTTATTGAATAAAAATAATCAGCTTCGTTTTTATGTTTTTTAAGGTCTGTAATTAGCTCGTCAAGATTGTTTTTAATGACTTGATAAACATTGATTAACTCTTCGTTATAGTCATTAATAATTGCATTTTTAGGTTGCAAATTAAATAATACAGCTCCGCCACCAATAAACGGCTCAATATATTTATAATCTTTAATATTTTCGGGCAAATGCTCAACAATTGAAGGCATAAGTTGTCTTTTGCCTCCAACCCATTTTAGAAATGGTGCTACTAATTTGTTGTTTTTTGCCATTTTACGTTATTCCTATTACTAAATATTTTAGTGTGCTAAGTTAGAAAATTTTGATCAAGTTGTCAAAGATTTGTATTCATTTTAATTTGTGCAGAATGTTGGTTTAAGCTATCGCCTAACAAGATTAATGCTGGGCGATACCNNATGTCTGCACTTCAGCAACATTTTATTGCTGCTTATTTTGTTTTAAAACATGTTCATGCTCATGTAAAAGAAAATTGAATTAGTTTGCTTTACTTATTTTTATGGAAATATTTTTTTTTATGAATTTTATTATTCGGCTATTGATTTCTGCATTGGTT